>CBQVAZ010000150.1:0-7751 GCA_967720205.1 uncultured Gemmatimonadaceae bacterium
GGTGGCGGAGTCTCTGCGACCGCTGGTTAGGCAGCGACACGGACAACGAGCCGGTGCCCGGTCGCTTCTTCGATCAGCCGGCGCTGATGGCGGCGCTGTGGACGCTCGCCGTGACGCTGGTACTCGTCGTGGTCGTGTACGAGCGCATTCCGCATGTGCCTGACGAGATCGTGTACTTGCTGCAGGCACGCTACTTCGCGGCTGGACAAATCGCGCTGCCGCCGCCGCCAGTTCCGCCGGCGTTCGACGTCGACCTCATGTATCTGGACGACGTGCGCTGGTTTTCCCCGGTGCCTCCTGGGTGGCCGGCGTTGCTCGCGATCGGCGCAGCGGCGCGCATTCCGTGGATCGTCGATCCGCTACTTGCGGCGCTGGCAGTGCTCCTTGCGCACGCCGTGCTGCGCGAGATCTATCCGCCTCGCGTGGCGCGCGCGACGACCGTACTGCTTGCTGTCTCACCGTGGTTGCTCTTCCTGGGCATGAGCTTCATGACCCATGTGGCGACGCTCGTCTTCGCGCTCGCCGCCGCGTTAGGCGTCGCCAGAGCGAGACGCACGGGCGCTTGGCTGCCGGCGCTGTTAGGCGGCCTGGCCGTCGGAGTGGTCAGCCTGATCCGGCCGCTCGAGGGGCTCGCCGTCGCGCTGATTCTCGGTTTCTGGTCCCTTGGAGCGCGAGGCAGCCGCTTCCGCCTGGCGCCCAGCGTCGCGCTCGTGGTGGGAACAGTGGTCGCGGCGGCGATCGTGCGGCCGTACAACACCGCACTCACCGGATCGGCGTCGCGTTTCCCGATCATGATGTACGTGAACAAGTACTACGCACCCGGGGCGAACGATTTGGGATTCGGAGCGAACCGGGGACTGGGTTGGGGGGCGCTGGACCCGTTCCCCGGACACGGCGCGCGCGACGTCGTCGTCAACGCGTTGCTGAACAGCTTCACGATAAACGTCGAGCTCTTCGGCTGGGTGACTGGTTCGTTAGGCATCGCCCTTCTACTGCTGGTACTCAAAGGGAGGTTGCGAGGCGACTGGTGGATGCTCGCGACGATCTTCGTCGTGGCAGGCATTCATTCGTTTTACTGGTTCAGCGGCGGCCCCGACTTCGCGGGGCGCTACTGGTTTCTAACGATCGTGCCGCTGTGTGCGCTCACAGCTTCGGGCGCGCGGCGCCTGGCAGCGGAGCCTGGATCGGCTCGCGCACGTGTCTCGCTAGGCATCGCGGCGCTGAGCATCGCGGCCATGCTCACCTTCATGCCCTGGCGCGGCGTCGACAAATACTGGCATTTCCGACGCATCGAGCCGGGCATGGCGCGACTCGCCGAAGCGAAGGGCATGAGCGGGGGACTCGTGCTGGTCCGCGGTCCGCGGCATCCGGACTATCACGGCGCCGCGATCTACAACTCTCTCGATCTGCGAGCACCAGGGACCGTCTTCGCGTGGGATCGCACGCGCGAAGCGCGCGCCGCTGTCCTGCGTGCCTATCCCGACCGGCAGGTCTGGTACGTCGACGGCCCAACGGTGACGAAGCGTGGCTATGAGCTGAGCGCGGGCCCCTTGCCGCCAGGGTCGCAGGAGCCGGAGCGCATCGCGACAGACGAGTGGGAGCGCCTAACGGGCAGAGCCGGTGGACGCTGACGCCACGAAGCCCGCCCTCTCGATCGTCGTCGTAGTCTTCGCCGGCGGCGAGTCCATCGTGCGCTTGCTCGAGGCGTTGAAAGAGCAGCACGGACTCTCGGCGCCGATCGAGATCATCATCGCGGCGGCGCACGACATGGTGGACGCGCGGGCAACGCACGCCGTCGCGCCACACGCCCGACTCCTGCGCGGCCCGCTCGGTGCGCATCCGGCTCAGTTGCGCGCGTTAGGCGTTGCCGTGGCATCCGCGCCGATCGTGGCCTGTACCGAAGACCATTGCGTCCCTGCGCCCGATTGGTGCGTACGAATACTCGCTGCGCATCAAGGACCGGCGTTGGCGGTTGGCGGCGCGATTCAGAAGCTGCAGCCCGATGCTGCAATCGCATGGGCAGCGTACCTTCTGGAGTACGCGCGCTTTATGCCGCCGCTCCAGAGCGGTCCGGCGCACTATGTCTCAGACTGCAACGTGAGCTACAAACGCTCGGTGCTCACAGAGATCGCTGCCACATGGCACAGCGCCTTTCATGAGACGAGCGTGCACGACGCGCTGCGTCAGCGAGGAGGGACGACGGCGATCGTGCTGGACCCGACAATCGTCGTGTTCGAGTCGCGTCGGCCCGATGCGGGGACGTTCCTTGCCGAGCGATTCGATCATGGCCGGTTGTTCGCGCGCTTGCGCGCCGCCGCATACGGCCCGGCGGGGCGGTTGCTGTACGCAGCGGCCGCGTTAGGCCTCTCGCCGCTGCTCGTTCTGCGCGCGTTCGCTCGTGCCTGGCGACAGCCTGACGCTCGCGTCGGGGCGCTGCGAGCGCTCCCCTATCTTGTTGCCGGATCGACGTGTTGGAGTATCGGAGAAAGCGTGGGTGCGCTCACGGCGCTGAGGTCGCGTTGAGCGCCGAGTGGGACTGGCCCGCGTTAGGCGTCCGCTGCCCGCGCTGCCTCGGCGAGCTGCACGCCACTCCCGAATGGCTGGAGTGCGTCGCGTGTACCGCGATCTTTCCCGTGCTCTTCGGCATTCCGGATCTACGGACTGGACAGGACCCGTATCTCAGCAAGGCCGAAGACCTGACCGCGGCGTCGTCTCTCGCGTCGCGCGCGCCGACGATGGACTTCCGCGCACTGCTGGCATCGTACTACGAGACAAATGACAAAGTCCCGCCATCTCAGGTCGCGCTTTTCACAAACGGGACGATTGCCGCGGGAGAGCGTGCCGTAGGAACGCTCGCTACGTGGGAGCGACAAGACGCCCGAGCAGCGACGCGCCCTCGCGAAGGGGCAACGCTACTCGATGTTGGATGCGGCACCGCGCCCCTCGCGATCGCGGCAGCGCGCCGAGGATGGCGCGCGATCGGTTTGGATGTCGGTCTGCGCTGGCTCGTGCTGGCGAAGAAACGAGCGGAAGAAACCGGTGTTGCCGTCCCTCTCGTTTGCGCGAACGCGGAGGTGCTCCCGTTTTGCGACGGCGCTGCGGCTCGCGCCGGCGGAGAATCGATACTGGAGAACGCGAGCGATCCAGACCAGGTGTTGCACGAGTTGGCGCGGGTGCTCGGCCGCGGTGGGCGCCTGTGGCTCTCAACGCCTAACAAGCGCTCGCTTGGTCCCGACCCACATCTTGGTGTGATGGCAGGCGGATGGTGGCCGGAAAGCTGGCTCAAGCGACACGCCGAGCGCGCTGGGAAGGTCTATCCGAGGCGCAGACTGTTCACGACGGCAGCGCTGCGACGCTCGCTCGAAGCCGCGGACTTCGCTCACGTGACGATCGAACTACCTGACGTTTCGGACGCGCAAAAGCGGTCGCAGTCGCTCGTTATGCGAGGCGCCATCGGCGCCTATCAACTCGTGAAACGGATTCCAGTTGTGGGGCGCATGCTCAAGAGCGTGGCGCCGACGTATCTGGTGACGGCGACTCGGACATGAAAAATTGGGCTGCGGCGTACGCCGGACGTCGGGCCGTTGTGCTGGGCGCTTCGGGCTTCATCGGGCGATGGGTCGCGCGCGCGCTCGCCGAGCGGGACGCGCATGTAGTCGCTGTTGGCCGCGACGCGGATAGCGTTCGTAGCGCCGTGGGCGCTCGGAATGCGCCGGACCAGGTCGAGGCCTACGATTTCGAGCGACCGCTGGCGTCAGGCTGGCTCTCCGCGCTCAGTCCCGATGTCGTGTTCAATCTGGCGGGCTACGGGGTGGATCGGTCGGAGCGCGACGAAACGCTCGCTCGGCGACTGAATCGCGATCTTGTCGCGGAGCTCTGCGACGCAGTTACCTCGTTAGGTGCGTCCGATTGGCCGCACGCGCGGCTTGTGCACGCCGGCTCGGCGCTGGAATACGGCACAACGGGTGGTGTGCTGCACGAAGGCTCGCCTACCGCAGCAGCGACGCTGTACGGTGAGACGAAACTCGCCGGCACCACGGCTCTCGTGGAACGCGCCCATGCGTCGCGTACGCGCGCGATTGTCGCGCGGCTCTTCACGGTCTACGGCGCGGGTGAACACGCCGGCCGCCTCTTGCCCACGATACTCGGCGCGGCGACTAGCGGCGCAGTCGTTCCGCTGAGCGATGGTATGCAGCGACGCGATTTTGCGTACGTGGAGGACGTTGCCGAGGGGCTTTTGCGACTTGCCGTCTCAACCGCAGAGCCGGGCGAGGTCGTGAATCTCGCAACCGGCGTTATGCAGCCCGTGCGCAAGTTCGTCGAAGCAGCGGCTGCCGTCGCGGGCGTGCCGCGCGAGCGTTTGCACTTTGGCTCTGTGCCGACACGCCCCGAGGAAATGTCGCACACCGGCGTGAGCGTCGAGCGTCTCGACGAGCTGGCGGGGTGGCGGCCGTCGCCGGACCTTCAATCAGGAATTCGGCGAACGTTGATGCGACTGTCTTCTGAAGCCTAACGCGGCGTCCAACTAAGGCTGTCAGCTGCCAGGAGTCAGTTAGAAGCTATCAGTAGCTGTCAGCTAGAAACTTCTATCTGGTAGCTGACAGCTTTAGTTGATCGGCGCGTGGAAGGAACGGATCGCCCCGCCCAAGCCAGAATGCGATCAGCCCCCCGGCGAGTCCGCCGATGATGATGATGGCTTCGAAGACGAGGCCGACGGCGAGCGCCATGGCGCCGGGGACTCCAAAGGGGGCGAAGAGGGCGATCTGTGCGGCTTCGCGCACGCCGATTCCACCTTGAGTGACCGGAGCGAGCCCGGAGATCTTGGCGAGGGGCCAGACGAAGAGCCAGACGTACAGCGGAATATCGATGCCAATCGTTAGGCCGAGCACGTAATTGAGGACGACGAGCAACGCTTGCAGCAGCATGCCCATCGCGATCGCGGCGACGATCGCCTGCGGGCGCCGAGCCGTCGCGCGAAGCGCGCGCCGCACGTGCACGAGCTTGCGGCGCACCTTGAACGGCAGCTTGCGCACGGGGAAGCGTGTAACGACGACGAGCCCGACGACGCCGGCAATGGCCAGCATCACACCTAACGAAACGAAGACGGCACGGCTGCGATCGTCCAGCGCGCGCGGCGAGAGCACGGCTCCGATCGCGGCCACGGCTCCGAGGCTCACGATGTCCCCGACGCGATCGACGAGGCTGCCCAGGACGAGGGCGCTCTTCGAGCGCGCGGCGCGCATCGCAACACCGGCGCGCACGACGTCACCGCCAACGATCGAAGGCAAGAACGTGTTGCCGAATAGACCGGCGTAGTACGCCCGCGCCGCTACACGAAACGGCAATCCGGCGCCCGCAGTGTTCGTGACGAGGCGCCACTTCGCGATGCCGATCAGGTGCAGCGCGAGATACGATGCGAGCGCCACGGGCCAGGACCATAACGGCATCCGGCGCAGCGCTTCAACGAGATCATGGAAGGGAAGCGCTATGACGAGGAGCGCGAGGATCACTGCGCTCACCGACAGGCGCACCGCGGGTCGCCGCCACAGCGGGACCCGCTCGACTACAGGAGCGCTCACCAGCGCGATTCGCCGGCCTCTCGCCGAGCGCCTAACGCTTCATCCGGCTCCGGTGAGGGCGCGTCGAATTCCTGCTTGCGCAGGCGGTAGAGCGTTTCCTCGAGCATCTTGCGGTTGTTCGCGATGAGGTCGGCGACGAGCCCGATCAACAAGACCTGGAATCCGACGATGATGAGAATCGCCGCCAGGATCAGCGACTGGATGTGGCCGACGCGCTGACCGACCACGTAGAAATAGACGAAGCGAAGCCCGGGAATGATGCCTAACGTGATCAGCAGCATCCCCAGCGCGGAAAATACGCGCAGCGGCTGGTACATCGCGTACGCGCGGATGATCGTGATCCCGGATTTGCGGATGTAATGCGGGATGCTCTTCATCAGCCGCGATGGCCGCGTCTGCTGATTGATGCCGATTGGAACGAACGTGACCGCTGCCCGGCGCGCACCGGCCTGAATGAGCGTCTCGAGCGTGTAGGAATAGTTGCTCAGAACGAGCGTCTTGAGCGCCGCATCGCGCGAGAACGCGCGGAATCCGCTCGTCGCGTCAGGCGTCTCCAGCTCAGCCGCGCGACCAATCACCCAGCTGCCGAACGTTTGCAGACGGCGTTTGAGCCATGAAAAATGCGGCAGCGCGGCGACACCACGATCGCCGACGACGACTTCAGCGCGCCGAGCGAGAATCGGCTCGACCAAGAGCTCGATGTGCGAGGCTTGATACTGATTGTCGGCGTCTGTGTTGACGATGATGTCAGCACCGGCGCGGAGCGACGCTTCCAGCCCCGCGATGAAGGCTGCGGCGAGTCCTCTGTTGCGCTCGAAGTGCACGACGTGATGCACGCCATTCGCGCGCGCGACAGCTGCCGTATCGTCTCGGCTTCCGTCATCGATGATGAGGTATTCGATGACATCGATTCCTGGCATCGAGCGCGGCAAGTCGCGCAACGTCGCGGGGAGCGTCGTTGCTTCGTTGAAGCAGGGGATCTGGATAACGAGCTTGGTCACGCCTTCTCCAGCGTACAGACGATGATATCACCGCCGCCGACGGTGCCACGAAAGACGCGTGCCTGCCGGCAATCGCGCCGAATCACTGCCGCGATGTCGGGAGAACGGCTTTCAAGGTAGCGAGGGAACGTGTACAGCACCCAGGTGCGTGGCGCCGAATCGCGTGCCTGCGCGAGTTGCTGCGCCGTTTCAACATTGGGCCAGGGCAGTTGCCACAGCTGCGTGTACGGATCCGCCGGCACGCCGCTCGAGACGACGGCATCGCTCGGGCCCTTGGTCGCGAGCACATAACGCATCGCGCCTTCGAAGTCCTGCTTGGGATAGCGATAGTTCGGAATCAGCGAGGCCGCCGAAAGGACGATGACTGCAGCGACGGCGGCCGTCGCTAGGCGGTCGGCGTTTGCGAAGACGCGCCACGGACTACGCCGTGCGATCCAGTCGGCGATAGCAAATCCGCCGCGCACGACAACGATCAACGTGGGACCGATCGCAAAGAAGAAGAACCGCGGATACATCGTTCCGCGGGCCGCAAAGGCGCCGGCGACCGTAACGAGCATCGGCATGATCAAAAGGAGGACGAATGCCGGAGCGCGCCGCCACATGCTGACCAGGCCACTGCCGATGCAGAGCGCGCCTAACGCAAGCGCCACGACACCGGCCGCGATGATGCCGCCGCTCAAGCCGAGCAGCAGAACACGAACAGTTTCCAGCGCCGCCCAGCGCGTCGTCGAGACACCGACGAGGTTGGACGGGCGATTGACGAAGTATTCGATTACCTGCGGCAGCATCGCCGCGTACAGCAGCACCGTACAGACGGCGGCGACAGAAAAGCCGATTGTTGCACGACGCAGAATGGTTCCGAGCGAAGGCGATTTGCGTGCGATGAACAGCAGAAAGATCGCGATCGCGATTGCGTGGCCGACGACGATGAATATTGCCGTTAGGTGCGTAAACGCGGCCAGCGCCGCGAGGACGGCGTACCACAGCCAAACGCGCACGCCGCCGTCGCTCAAACCGCGCAGCGCGAGCCACGTGAGCACGATGGCGAAGAAGGCCATCGCGCTGTATCCGCGAGCGTTTTGCGAAAACCAGACGTGATGATATGAAACGGCCAGTAATGCGCAGGCGAGCAGCGCTTCGCGCTGCCGTACGAGACGGCGCGCGAGGGCAT
>CBQVAZ010000151.1:0-7701 GCA_967720205.1 uncultured Gemmatimonadaceae bacterium
ATCGCGGCGGCCCCGCCGAAAGACCAGCCTAACGCGCCGATGCGGTCCAGGTCTAGCCGACCCACCAAGGGACTGGCGGCGTCGCGGTTCAGCTCCTCGATCTTGTTGAGCGCGAAGGTGGCGTCCTTCATCCACGAGACGAACACCACGTCGCCGAGCCAGGCCCAGGAAGCGGCGAGGTCGTCCTTCATCTTGCCGGTGGGCTTGAACTGGAGAGTGTCGCCGGCAAAGCGGTAGCCGTCGGGAAACGCGGCGACCTTGGAAAATCCGGGGTGCTCAACGCTCACGACGACGTAACCGTGACTGGCGAGCTGCTCGACGCTGAACGTGGCGCTGAAGCGGTTCCAGCCGCCGCCGTGGTTGTAGAGCAGCACCGGGTACTTCCGTTCGGCCTTGGCGACGGGCGCGTCCAGGACGGAATTGGTGATGACGTGGAGCACCGGCTTGAACTCCGCCGGATTGGCAAACTCCTCGGGGTTCCGGACGTAGCGGGCTTCTTGCGTGGCGCCTAACGATATGTCTGCCGGATACCAGATCTGCACCATCAGGTGCCGCTTGTCGGTCGAATCCTTGGTGAACAGCTCCGGCCGGGTGGCGTCCACCCAGTAGTAGTCGCGAGTGCCCACGCCGTACGAGCCGGTGGGCTTGGTGAAGGGCCGCTCCGGGATGACGACGCCCTTGCCCATTTGCGCGTTGGCTTGCGCGGCGGCCAAGACTATCGCGGCGACGATTATCCCAGTGGTGAACAGGAGATGGTTGCGAAACGTCGGAGCTGTCATGGAGGTGCCTTCATGGGCCAAGAATGCATTGTCTACCGTATTCGCAGAGCGGCACTTTCTTGTTAGGCGTCACGTCGCACATTCATGATTGTAGCTTGCATGATGGCAACAAGGGTGCGTTGATCCTTTGTGCTAGCGTGAACCTCACCGGCGCACACTGTGACGATTCTTCCCGCTGTGCGAACTTTGCCAACCGCCAGAAATCGCTCGCCGAGCGCCGGCCGAACGAAGTTGACCTTGAACTCAACAGTGACCACCTCGTGGTCCTCAGGCGCCTTGGTGAGTGCTGCATAACCACAGGCGCTGTCAACCACACTAGTTATCGCGCCAGCGTGCGTGTAGCCATGCTGCTGGGTAAGCCGAGCGTCGAACGGTAAGAGAATATGCACCTCTCCTTCCTCGACGTGAACGAGTTCGGCGCCCAGCGTGGACATGAGCGCTTGAGCGTTAAAGCTAGCCTCGATACGGCTGCGCATGCTGCTCATAAGGTACTGCACATCGGTCAGTTTCTAGCCAGCTCTCGAGAAGCAGCCTAACGCTAAGGATGCCCGTTAGCGGATGACACTCCCCTTTTCAAAATCGTACAGCGTCAGTTTGCGCAGGCGATAATGCGCGTTCCAATAGCCGCGTAGGGCCTGCACGTAACCGAGCAGCGCCTGGTCCTTGTCATTCTGTGCGACGATGAGGTTGTCGATCGCGATGCGACCGATCACATAACGATTGTACGCCACCTCGAATCGCTTGCGCGCGACAGTGTCGGCCTTGGCCGAGAGCAACAACTGCCGGCGCGACTGAGCCAGCAGCAGTGCCGCGAAGTGCGCATCCTGACTCACCTGCTCTCGCGCAACGACCGACGTGTTCGTCACCCGATCGTAGTCGGCGCGCGCCGCCTGGTTGTCTGCATGGTTCGCGCCCCAGCGAACGAGCGGTAGCGAAACAAACAGCGTGAACTGCTGCGCATTCAACAAGTCGCGGTAGGCGAGGTTGCGCTCGGGCGCAGTCGCATTGTAGCCATAGCTCGCAGTGACACTCGCGTTAGGACCGTTGTTGAGCCGCGCCTCCGAGATGCGGCGGCGTGCCTGCACGTCCTGCAGCTTCAAATCGAGCATCGTAGCGCGGTTCCTCAGCGCCTGCTGCACGGCAACCAATGTGTCAGCTTCGAACTGCGGCACATCGTCAGTGACGACGACGTCCAGCGTGTCGTTAGGCCTCAGGTTCAGCGTCAGCCGCAGCGCCGCCAGCGTGCGATCGTGCTCCAGCTTCGCAGCGTCCAGTGCGTTGCGCGATCGCAAGAGCTGAAGCTCGCTCTGCCCCAAATCGTTCTCGCCGATCTTGCCGACTTCGAAGCGACCCTGGTTCATGCGGAAGAGTGTGTCGTTCACGGCAGCATTCGTTTCCGCATTTCGCAACGTCGTGCGCGCGGTGAAGTAATCGAAGAATGCGGCGACCGCCGCGAGCGCCACGTCCTCCCGCGCCTCGAGATACTGCTGCTCCGCGGCATCGCCGCGTAAGCCTTGCTCGCGTCCGTCCCACGCCTGGGAATTCGAACGCAGAAGCGGTTGATTCAATGCCACGCTGAAGGGCGTCGAGTTCCACGTTTCGGTCGACGTCGTACCGCTGCGCTTGAGCTGCGTTAGGCGTGAACTGACCGTTAGAAACCCGCCCGTGAGTGGGAGCTGCTGCCCGAGCGTCAGATTCAAATTCGAATTCATCTCCTGCTGCGGCCGAAACAGCGTCGTGCCATCGGCGGGGTCGACCACCTGTATGATGGATCGGTTGTACGACGGTACGTTGCCGGTAAGCGAGAGCTGCGGCAGTCGGCGTGCGTTGAAGCCCCGCTCGCGCGATCTGGCGGCGTCGCGTGTGTTGACCGCCGCTTTGGCGGCAAGGCCGCTGCGCTGTGACAGGTCGATCGCCTGCTGCAGCGTCAGCGCCGGCCGCGCCTGCTGCGCACCTAACGGCGCTGCCAGGCACGCGGCGGCAAGGAGTAGCGTTCCCAATTCTGTTCGCATGCTGCTCACTCGTGTCGGAGGCACGTCACCACGTCCTGGCGCGCTGCGCGCCAGGCTGGGACGATGCCGAATACGATGCCTACCGTGATCGAAACGCCGAAGGCGACGACAATCGACAAGTACGACACCATCGTTCTGATGTTTGCGAACTGCTCGATGCCACTGCTGAACGCGCCGCCGAGAAGGATCCCGGCTACGCCGCCCGCGACGCTGATCAACACCGCTTCACTCAAAAACTGGTAGAGGATGTCTTTCTGCGTGGCGCCCGTCGCGCGCCTAACGCCTATCTCGCGCGTGCGCTCCAGCACGGATGCGAGCATGATGTTCATGATGCCGATGCCGCCCACGATCAACGAGATCGACGCAATGGCGCCGAGCACGATGTTGAAGATCGTCTTCGTGCGCTGTTCCTGTTGCAGCAGGAGCTCGGGCACGGTGATCTCGAAGTCGATCACGGTGTTGTGCCTGCGCTCGAGCATCCGCTGCAACACATTCGCGACCGCCGGTACTTTCGACGACTCGCGCACGCGCACGATGATGCGATCCAGCTGATTCAGATTGAGCCGTTCGGAGCGCGCCTCCTCGTCTTCTTTGGGCTGCTCGTTCGCCGGTGTGTTGTTTTCCTGCGATGCAGCCTTCTCGATGTCGCGCTGCGTTACTCTTGCCCGGTTGCGATAGCGAAGCAGCATCGTGTGCAGCGGCAAGTACACGTCCATGTTCGGATCGCGGATGCCGAGCCGCTGTGACGTCTCTCCGCTGACGCGTCGGTCCTCGAGGACGCCGACGACCGTGAGCCAGCTGTCGCCAACCTTGATCGCACGACCGATGGGATCTTCGTTCGTGAAGAAGCGCGTGCGCACACCATAGCCAATGATGGCTACTGCACGCCCTTCGGAAACCTGCATGGGTGAGAAGAGCGAGCCGCTCGTGAGCTTGAGGTTCGTTAGGCGAAAGTACGCCGTATCGACGCCGACGGCCTTACCCGTGCGACGCCTGCCCTCACGAGTAATCATTGTGTTCAGCACGATCTCGCCGCTCGCACTCTCGACTTCAGGCAGGACACGCGCGATCGCTTCGGCATCGCGATGCGTCAATCCGGGCGAGAACTTCTTCGGCTTCTTCGCCGTCTCGGCTTCCTTCGCTTCCTCTTCCTTCTGCTCTTCCAGCGGCGTGATGACCACGTTGTTCGTGCCGAGTAGCTGCATCTGCGCCAGGATCTCTTGTTCAGCGCCTTTGCCGATGGCGAGCATCGCGATCACTGACGCAACGCCGAAGAGGATGCCCAGTGACGTTAGGCCGGCGCGCAACTTGTTATGCACGACCGCCTCGGTCGCGGTCCGCATGCTGAAGATGACGTGCGCAATGATCTTCGCCCGCAGCCCGGCGAGCGCTTCCCGGTCGAACCGCACGACGTTAGCTCCGCTTGGCAGCGGGAACGGTCGGGGGCTTTTGTTTGTTCTCTGACCTCTGGCCTCTGGCCTCTGGCCTCTGACCCTTGGCCTGCCCTTCCTTCGGCGGCACTGGCTTTGTCAGCGTCGTGTCACCCGTCGGCACCGACTTTGGATTCTCGCGCGACCCTTCCAACCGCGCGACGTCGAGATCGTCCTTGTTAGGCGGCGGCAGCAGCAGAATCTCGTCGCCCTCATTCAGGCCCTGCGCGACGACGACTTCGTCGTCGTTCATGGCACCGGTCGCGATCTCCTGCTTCACGACGCGACCGCCCGCCTTCTTGAAGACAAACGGCATCCCTTCGGCATCGCTGTTCACAGCCTCGATCGGAATGAAGAGAACGTCTTTGACGGCTGCTGTTTCGATCGCGTTCCCAGTCGTCATGCCGGGACGAAGCGTCGTGTCCGGCTTTTCTACAGTCACCTTCACTTCGAACACTTTCGCGTCCGCGTTAGGCCTTTGTTCGCCGACGTTGGCGACCGCGGTCACTTTGCCGTTCAGCTTTTTCGACGGATCGGCGTCGAGGGTAATCACAACGGGCTGCCCCTTCTCCACCTTGCGCACGTCGATCTCGTTCACATACGTCACCGACTCCATCCCCGAGAGATCGGGCAGCGTCGCCACTGTCGGATCCCACGCGCCAATCTGCGCTCCGGCCGTGCGCTTCTTCCCGTTCCATTCCTTGATGTAGATGACCATGCCGGGCGCGGGCGCGCGCACGGTGAAGTTCTGAATGACTTCCTGGATGATCGTCAGGAGATTGCGCTGGCGCTGCATGTCGGCGCCGACCTCTCGCATCTTCGCTTGCGCCTGTTCCGTCTTCGTCTTGTAATCCATCTTGGCCTGCGCGAGCGCCCGTTCGGCCTTCTCGAGATCGATCGCTGCCTGACGCTGGACGCTGGGGGCTTCGTACTTGGCTTGGTCCTTGGCGATGCGCTTCTCCTCGAGCGACAGCTCCATCGTCTTCATCTCCTCTCGTGCCTTCGAGAGGTTGAGCGTCGAGTCGAGCTGCGCCTGCTCGAACACTGCCGTCGCTTTTTGAAGCGCGAGCGTGACGTCGGCCATCTTGGTCGCGGCCGGCGTCTTGTCCAACTCCGCCACCACATCCCCCTCTTTCACGACCGTTCCTTCGGGGATGAGCGTCGCAATCTTGACGTTGAAGACCTGCGCCTGCTGCAGCGTCATCGGCCCGGTGATCTTGATGTCGCGGAGCGCGCGCAATTCGCCCGCCGTCGTCACCATGACCTTGAAGTCCCCGCGCCTAACGCGCGCGGCGATGTTGCTGCTTGGCGTCGCCGAGCTCGGCGTCATGAAGATGGCAACGGCAGCGATTACAACGACCGCAGCCACCAAGCCGATGAACCAGCGCGTACGGAGGAATCGCTTCATATAAAGCTCTCGACGGGTCAGCCGTGTTTAAGACACCAGTAGGACGCGAGGAGTTGTATGACGTGCTGCGTCCCTCCCCTCCCACCGCGGCCACCCTGGCTGCCTCGGCGTCTAACATAAGGCGCACCGTAGCTTACGGGCGGTTCCGAGCGCATTTCGCACCTACTCCTAATCGATTTGTAACGCTTGCCCGCAGGGCTTCCGCGCGAGCCTGGCGTTATGGGACGCGTGCCGTCGCTGACGCAACCGGGACCGAGGAGCCGCTGGCCATCGCCTCGTAGTAGGCGACGAAGCGAGTGATCTCTCTCGCCTGACGGGCCCTCAGGTTGCGTGCCCAACGAAAGCTCACAGGCTGAAAGCGGAGTTCGGCGACCAGTTCGAACGGGCCAGAAGCCTTGGAGACATCTATAGAATAGGCCACGCGGTCACCGCCTCCGACGAAGTCAGCGTCTTCGGCCGCCTCTCCATGCACAGCGATGTCCGTGGATGCGGTTCGCTTTTCGAAGCCTTCCGGAAGAAGCCGGTTGTCTTTGACGTAGCGAACTGCTGAAAGAAGACCAGTCGTCACGCGACCGGCCGTGTCGTACATGACGGATTCGTAGATCTGGACCTGATCGTCGCCGGAGAGCGACCGATAGTGCGGTTCGAAGCGCGCGGCGTCGGCATCGTTATCGTTTCCCTTGATCGAGCCGTCGTTTGCGACGGCGCCACTCTCGAAGACGACAACGCCTGCGCGATCTCGCACGGTCACGCGTAGCCAGGCGCGGCGCGATGGATACGCCGTCGGGAACTTGTGCCCCGTGAGGTTGCGCAGCACAACCGTGGCTTCGAGCCGGCCATCCGATGCATGCGCGCTATCGATCGTTAGGCGTACGGTTTCGCGCTCCAGGATCGACATCGTGCGCTGCACGCCTGCCTCCAGCTCTTCAGGCAGTGCCGTGACGCCAAGCTCGGAGCTGTATCGCTGGAGCATGCCTAACATGAAGAAGTTGCCGCCGCGAAAGTCATGGCGTGCGAGTCGTTCACGCGTGTGCCCGAGGACACTCGCTATCGCGATCGACTCCGCGACAACCGGCATGTGGCAGCTCTGACAGCTGCTCCGCTCGGGATAAACACTGTGCTTCCACTCGAGGAACGGCACCTGCTCCGGCAGTCGCCCGACCTCCGTTCCGCCTGGGCCATGCGTCGAGGTGTAGAGCGTGTGGCATGTGGCGCAGAGCTCGGAGGAGCGAATGTGATCCCCGCGAGTCGGCGCGTACCCAGCTGCCGAGTGCATGATGCGCTGCCGGCCGTCATCGATGTCATACGGACCGAAGATGGGTCGCTGGCCGGCGGCCATTAGCTCGTCAACGGCGAATCCGCCGTTGAAACTCGATGTGTCGCCTAACTTCGCGCTTACGATCTGGTGACAGAGCGTGCATGAAACGCCGTCGGCCGCAAGCGCGGCGGCGTCCTTGTCCCCATTGAGAATGGGCAGGTGCGCGAAAACTTGCCCTTCGCGTCCTTCCACTCTTGCTTGATAGCGCATCATCGGCATGTGACAGGTGGAACACGCGTCTTCGATCTCCACGCGACGCTGTGGATGGTCGAGCACTTCGCGCCTAACGGATGCCTGCCAGTATGGATCGCGAGCGGAGTTGGCCATCATGCTGGCGCGCCAGGATGAACCGATCGAGACGTTTTCGCCCGACGACGTCGTCAAACCGTTATGGCACGCCATACACCCATGCGACGTCTCGAACAGGCGTGGGGCCAGCCTAGCGTGGGCCGCCGCAGCCTCGGCGTCCGTGGCGCTCGAATCGATGGCGAAGAAAGCCGCGATCGCGAGAAGCGCGAACCACACGAACGCGACGATCGGCCGCGCCCACGGCGTTAGGCGCGGCGTCGTTTCCGGTGAGGCAGTTCTACCACCCCGTGAAGAATCCACCATCGAACCAGTCCCAGAGGACATACGCCACGAGCTCGCGCGGTCGCGTCGCCCGGTCGCTAATCGGTAGACGCAGGCCCACGCTGCCGAGGATATGCTGTCGCCGCGTGAGCGCGACCTGGACCTGCGGGATCCAGTCGGCCGT
>CBQVAZ010000152.1:0-7653 GCA_967720205.1 uncultured Gemmatimonadaceae bacterium
CGCGCCGGCGAGCGGGTCCTTCGACTTCGAAGGACGCAGCATCCCGTGCGTGCAGGGCGACACGATCGCGTCGGCGCTGTTCCGCGCCGAAGTGCGAACGTTTTCCCGCTCGTTCAAATACCACCGCCGACGCGGGCTCTACTGCCTAACGGGCGATTGCCCGAACTGTCTCATGACTGTGAATGGAGAGCCCGCGGTACGCACGTGTGTGACGCCAGCAGCCGGGGCACACCACGTGGCTCGCGGCGCGGGATGGCCATCGGCCGAGCACGACGCACTGTCCATACTGTGGCGTCTGCGCGCGCTGATGCCGGTCGGCTTCTATTACAAGTCGATGATCCGTCCGCGCTGGCTGTTTCCAATCGCGGAGCGTGTGATCCGACGCATCGCGGGCCTCGGGCCGGCGCCGCGCGAGCCATCGCACTCAGCGAAGGAGTGCGTGCACCACCATACGGACGTCGTCGTTATTGGCGGCGGTGTTGCCGGACTCTCGGCGGCGATCGCGGCAGCGCACAGAGGTGAGCGCGTGGTGCTCGTCGAGGAAGGCATGATCGGCGAACGCATAGCGCCCGGAGCCTTGCGTGATCGGATCGCCGCGCAGCGAGAAGCGCTCTCCCGTGATGGATCGGCAGTGATCTTAGAAAGAGCCACCGCGATCGGAATCTTTGAAGGACCGCTTGTACCAGTCGTCGGCGAAGATCTCCTCCACCTCGTGCACGCGCAGCGCATCGTCGTGGCTACCGGAGCCGTCGAACGGCATGCGGTCTTTCCAGGCAACGACCTCCCTGGTGTGTGGCTCGGTCGCGGGGTGTCGCGACTCGTCGGCGTTCACGGACTCACGCCGGGACGTGCGATCGTCGTAGTGGCAAACACGGCCGAGGGCCTGGAGCACCTCGACCTGCTACGTCAGCACGCCAGCCGTCAGCGTGCCTGCCAGGTCGTCGCAGCGCTGGTCCCACGCGCACTCGCGGGGCGCGTGGCGCCAGGCATCGACGTCATCGTCGATGGAACCGTCGTCGAAGCGTTAGGCAATGGCGCGTTGCGCGCAGTGCTGATCGAGACCGGCGGAGGCCGCCGAACCGTACACTGCGACACGCTCGTCATGTCGTTAGGCTACGAGCCGCGTGACAGCTTGTTACGTCAAGCGGTGCTCGAGCCTGTCCGTGGAGCCGGTGACGTCGTGCTCGCGGGCTGCAGTGCCGCGAAGGCAGAAGAGAGCGGACGGCGCACAGCGGACCCCGACGATGTGCCCGAAGCGGCCGAAGCGAGCGACGATGCGTCCACGCCGGCGCCATCCGGCGCAGAGGGATTTGTCTGTCTCTGCGAGGACGTCGCCGTCAAAGAGTTCGAGCACGCCTGGGACGAGGGGTACCGTTCGACGGAGTTATTGAAGCGCTACTCCACCGTGACGATGGGCTCGTGCCAGGGCGCGCTATGCCATGCGCATCTTAAGGCCTTCGTTTGTGAGCGCTCGCCCGGATCGTGGGTCGGGAAGCCTACGACCGCACGGCCTCCTGCGCGCGCCGTCCGTCTGGAAGATCTCGCAGCTGGCGCGCGCGTGCCCGTGGAGCATCACACAGCGTTGCACGAACGGCACGTCGCACGCGGCGCCGTGATGGATTGGGCCGGCTCATGGAAGCGTCCCTCCAACTACGGCGACGTCGAGCAGGAATACTGGGCCGTGCGCAAGAACGTGAGCGTGATGGACATCTCGACACTTGGGAAGTACCGCGTCGCCGGCCCAGACGCGGCGCTTCTCCTCGAGCGGATTTATCCCTGCCGAGTGCACGACATCAAGCCATGGCGCAGCCGGTACACGCTGCTGCTGAACGAGGCAGGGTACCTGTTCGATGACGGCATGGTCTGCAAGCTGGGCGACGGCTCATTCTACGTCACCTTCACATCAAGCGGAGGCGACGCCGCCGAGTCTTGGCTGCGCGAGTGGGCCGACGAATGGAAGCTGCGGGTGCACATAGCGAACGTGACGGCGTCGCGCAGTGCGATCAACGTCGCCGGACCGCGGGCGCGAGAACTACTCGCTCGCCTGTCGCAGGACTCCCTCGATGCCGAGGCGATTCCGTACGGTGGCCTGCGCGAGATTTGCGTGAGCGGGGTGGAGTGCCTAACGCTGCGTGTTGGTTTCGTCGGTGAGCTGAGCTACGAACTGCATCATGCCAGCCGGCAATCGGAGTTGCTGTGGGATGCGCTTCTCGAAGCAGGGCGCTCATTCGACATCCGACCGCATGGGCTCGATGCGCTCAAGCTTCTGCGCCTCGAGAAAGGACACATCCTGATCGGGCAAGACACCGACTTCGACACGTCGCCGGCGAAGGTCGGGCTCGATTTCGCGGTGAAGATGGACAAGCCTGAATTCGTGGGTCGTACAGCTCTTCAGCGGCTCGCGACGCTTCCACACGAGCGATCGCTCGTGCCGCTGACGTTCGCGGGACGGCGGGCGCCGGAGGAGGGAGCCCAGCTGTTCGCCGGTGGGATCCATGTCGGCAACGTCACCTCGTCGCGCTATTCGCCCGCGTTAGGCTGTGGTGTCGCGCTCGGGTGGATCCGACATTCCGAGGGCGCGCCGCCCACGCGCGTCAGTGCTCGCGACACCGTGGGAGACTGGGAAGGCGAGGTGACGAAGGGCCCGTTCTACGATCCAAAAGGAGAACGGCTCCGTGCTTAGCGTTGAACGGACCCACGCGGCGGTCATCGCCTGCTACGCGAGCGGCGCGACGCTCGACGCTCTCCCAGCGCCACCTAACGCGTACGCCTGCCGAGTTGCGCCTGACGAGCTGTGGCTGATCGCACCGCTGGAGCTGCTCGCGGACACGGAGCGATGTGCGACTGAGTACTGTGCTCGCACGGAACCGACGGCGCTCGTGCTCGATCAAAGTGACGGTTGGACGGCGTTCACTCTTCGCGGAGACGAGGCCCTTTCCGTGTTGGCGCAGCTCTCAGCCCTTCCCTTTCCGGCGGCACGCCCGGCATGGATGCAAGGCGCGGTTGCCGGTGGAGCAGCAAAGATCTTGCTCCTCGATGGAGAGGTTCACGTGCTGGTGCCCTTGACGTTGCGGCATCACCTCGCGGCCCGCCTGCGCGACGTGTGCGGAAGCCTAACGAGCATTCCACTGAGCGAGATCGCGTTCACGGGAGACCGGAGGATGCCAACGTCTTCCAGTCGCGCCGTGCCTCCGGCGCAGTGCTGAGGCACTCTGAGATGCCGGGACTCCTCTCACGCACCGTTCATCTACGCGAACAGCCGCTCGCGTCGCGTTACGATGTGATCATCATCGGCGGTGGCGGGCACGGGCTGGCAACGGCGTACTACCTCGCCAAGCAGCACGGCGTACGAAACGTCGCGGTGCTCGAGCGATCGTACATCGGTTCCGGCGGAACGGGACGTAACACGACAGTGCTTCGCGCCAACTACAAAACACCGGAGACCATCAAGTTTTTCAAAGCAAGCTTCGATCTCTACCGCACACTATCAGAGGAGCTGGACTACCACACGCTGCGATCGGAGAGAGGGCTGTTGTGGATGGCGCACTCCGAAGTGCAGGCGACGAATCAGCGCGAGCGCGCGCTGCAGAACCAGGTGTACGGCGTCAACACAGAGTACCTAACGGCAGATGACGTAAAGAAGGTCTGCCCTCAACTGGACATGACGTGCGGCGGTCGCCGCCCTATTTGGGGAGCGGCGTATCACCCGCCCGGCGGAATCATCCGGCACGATGCCGTGGTATGGGCGTATGCGGCAGCTGCCACACGACTGGGCGTTCACGTGCACCAAGGGGTGCCGGTCACTGGAATGACAATGGAGAACGGTCGCTGTACCGGCGTGCAGACACCGAAGGGATCTATCAGCGCCGGCGCAGTTGTCAGCGCTGTCGGAGGTTATGTCACGCAGATCACCGACATGGTCAAGCTGCGGATTCCGATCGTGACTCATCCCCTTCAGGCCTTCGTCACGCAGTCGTACAAACCAGTGCTCGACCGGGTCGTCGCTTCGGCCGACCTTCACATCTATATCTCACAGAGTGCGCGCGGCGAGATGTTGGTGGGAGCGGAGATCGATCCGTACACGAGTTATTCGACGCGCTCAACGTTCCCATTCGCTTCGTCCGCAGCGGCACGGGCGATCGACTTGTTTCCGTTCATGGCAAAGCTGCGCCTGCTCCGTCAGTGGACCGGCCTGTGCGACATGACGCCGGACTACTCGCCGCTGTTAGGGACGACTCCGATCGACGGATTCTACCTGTCAACCGGCTGGGGCACATGGGGCTTCAAAGCGATTCCAATCAGCGGCACAGCGATGGCGGAATTGATCGCGACAAAGCGCGTTCCGGAGATCATCGCACCGTTGGGTCTTGATCGATTCCGGCTCGATCGCTGCATTTCGGAGCGCGCATCGGCCGGCACGCATTGACAGTCTTTCACATGGCACCTAACGATAAACGGACATCACCCCGGTTCCCTTTTCGAAGGTAGCGTTGTGCTCAAACAGCTCGCTGATGTCCTATCCCTGTTCTCCCCAGAGCAGCCCGAATTGTCAGTTCTCGACGCTGCGGCGCGGTTGCGCCGGCCTCGGAGCACCACATACCGAGTCATGGCACAGATCGAGAAGGTTGGGTTCCTGGATCGCGACGAGGAAACGGGTCTCTATCGCGTAGGCATCCGGCTGGCGGCGTTAGGCGAGTTGGCACAGAGTTCAACGTCGCTGCAACGAATCGCGCAGCCGGTACTGCGTCGCCTCAGTCAGCGAACAGGGGAAACCGCAACGCTCTTGCTGCTAGTGGACGGCGAAGGGACCGCCGTTCTGCATTCTGAGAGCACGCAGCGTGTGGTAGCCAAGGGTGTCCTCGGCCGGTACTGGCCGCTGCACGCGTCGGCCGGCGGCAAGGCGCTGCTCGCCTGGCGTTCCGACGACGAGCAAAGGAAGCTCTTGAAGAAATCGTTGAAGCGCTACACGCCGACAACAATCGCCACCATTCCCGGTCTCAAACGCGAGTTCAAGCAGATCCGCGAGCGCGGCTATGCAACAGTTCGCGGCGAATTCATGGATGACGTGTGGGGTGTCGCGGTGCCGCTCTTCAACCACCGTGAGGAGCTCGAGGGAGCGCTCACACTCGGTGGGCCGCGCTCTCGCGTCACGCGCGCGCGCTTTCCGGAGCTTGGCAAGATCCTCATCGCGGCGGGCGACGGTCTCTCGCGCTCGCTGGGATACAGGGGCGCCTATCCGCGCACCACGCTGAGCGGCGACTCGAGGCAGATCGACGCAGCCAACGTTTAACTCGGCACGCTCGACGCGGGTCCCATTTTTTGGGAACGGCTCTCACGCATTGCTTTCACAGATCGCGCGGGCGCGCTATTGTGTGGGATGCTGACGTTCGCGGTGCTCGCGCTCATGCTTCAGGGGACGCCGGCGCGCGACGTAGCGGCCGGCACCATGTACAGTGGTCGCGACAAGCAGCTCGCCGTGCGACCGCCACGGCGCGACGCAACGATCGTTATCGACGGCTCACTCGACGAGCCGGTATGGCGCGAGGCGGCGGCGCTCGTCGGGTTCTCACAGTTCCAACCGCAAGACGGCGTGCCGGCCGCCGACTCGACGGAGGTGCTGGTCTGGTACTCCTCCACCGCGATCCATTTCGGCATCCGCGCCTACGAGCCGACCGAGCGTGTGCGAGCGACGCTGGCCAACCGCGACAGGATCGACCAAGACGACAACGTGCAGATTTTACTCGGCACGTTTCGCGATGGCCGGCAGGCGACCGTCTTCATGGTGAATCCGCTCGGCGTTCAGGCAGACGGCATGCTCGTCGAGAAGAGCGCAGTCTCGGGCGGATTTCTCGCCCAGATGGGATCGCGCGAGGTCGCTGACCTCAACCCGGACTTCGTGTTCCAATCAAAGGGGCGCGTCACAGCCTGGGGTTACGAGATAGAAGTGCGCATCCCCTTCAAGAGCCTGAACTATCAATCGGGCGCAGTGCAGAGCTGGGACCTCAACGTCGTGCGCAAGGTGCAGTATCGCGGTCACGAGAACACGTGGGCGCCGGCGCGGAAGGCGAATGCCTCGTTCCTGTCGCAGGGGGGCTTGCTCGAGGGACTCAGCGATCTGCGGCGAGGCGTCGTCGTCGACATCACGCCCGAAGCGACGCAACGCACCGAGGGTGCAGTGCGTGACGCGTCCACCGCCGAAGGCTGGCGCTACGACGCCAAGAGCCCGGAGATTGGCGGCAACATTCGACTAGGCCTAACGAACAATCTCTCGTTAGGTGGCGCGATCAATCCGGACTTCTCGCAAGTCGAGGCCGACGCCGGACAGATTTCATTCGACCCGCGCACGGCGCTATCGGTGCCCGAAAAACGACCGTTCTTCCTCGACGGCATCGAGCACTTCACGACCCCGAGCTCCCTCATCTATACGCGGAGCATCGTCCAGCCTGTCGCGGCCGTGAAACTCTTCGGCAAGTCGGGGGGCACCGACGTCGCACTACTCTCGGCGGTCGACGCGGCGAACACGTCTGCATCCCCGCAGCACAATCCGGTGTTCAACATCGTACGCGTGCAGCGCGACGTTGGACCGGGTTCGCGTCTTGGCCTCATGTACAGCGACTGGGTGAGCGGGCCCAACTCCAACCGCGTACTCGACGTGGACGGACGCGTCGTCTGGCGCAAGGTGTACACGCTGCAGTGGCAGGCCGCCGGAAGCGCTACCGAGCGAGATGGCGTTCGCACTACTGCGCCGCTCTGGGACGTTCGCTCCCTCCGCAACGGCCGATTCTTCAGCTGGCGTTCGCAGTTCACCGGCATCAGCGACGACTTCACAACAAAGGCGGGATTCATTTCCCGCGCGGGACAAGTTCGCGTGAACTTCACTCCCGTCTTCTCGTGGTATGGCGCACGCGGAGCTCTGGTCGAGGAGTTCGATACCGACATCGTCTTCGACGGCATTTGGGCGTACCAGAATTTTTTCGACGGCGGCGACGCCCGCGACAAGAAGCTGCACTTCAACTTTCGCTCGCAGCTGCACGGCGGTTGGACAGCGGGCTTCTCCTTCCTCGTCGAGGCCTTCGGATACGACCCCGCGTACTACGGCCCACTCTACCGTATCGAGGTTCCGCGGCCCGGAATGCCGAGCGACACCTTGCCGTTCACGGGGACCAAGCGGTTCTACAACACAGACTACGTCGTTTCCGTCGGCACGCCGAAGCTGAAGTTCGTCTCCTTCAACGGAGTCTTTATCCACGGGCTGGATGAAGACTTCTACGAATGGTCGGGAGCGACGCTCGACTACCTCAACCTGACCGCCGACGTCCGTCCCTCACAGCAGTTGCGCATCGGCGCGACATACTTGCTCATCGATCACAAGCGCCTAACGGACGGCACGCGTGTGGATCGCGTGCGCGATCCGCGTCTCAAGGTCGAGTATCAGTTGACGCGCAGCATCTTCGTGCGCGTCATCGGCGAGTATCGCGCTTCCGAGATCGCTGCCCTGCGAGACGACTCGCGCACCAACCTACCGCTGCTCGTGAAGGATCCCAATTCCGGCGCCTGGGTCCGCGCTGTGGCGCGCAGTAGCAACGGCGTCAGTGGGAACTTCCTGTTCTCGTACACGCCGGTTCCCGGCACAGTCTTCTACGCTGGCTATGG
>CBQVAZ010000153.1:0-7636 GCA_967720205.1 uncultured Gemmatimonadaceae bacterium
GCTGTGAGTCGCCAGAGTTTGTCGTTTCCTACACCTATCGCTCACATGACCACGTCTCGCCGTGATTTCATGCGCGTCGCCGCCACGAGCACCGGGGCCCTTGGCCTGGGTCTGCTGCCCTCGTTCGCGACGCGCAACGCGTTCGGAATTCATGTGCCTTCGCAGCAGCCCAAAGCGAAGCTGCGCATTCTGGTCCTCGGCGGCACGAGCTTCATCGGACCCTATCAGGTACAGTACGCGCTCGATCGCGGCCATACGATCACGCTATTCAATCGTGGCAAGACGAATCCGCAGCTCTTTCCCGGCGTGGAGAAGCTCATCGGAGATCGCAACGGCGACCTGAAATCGCTTGAAGGGCGCGAGTGGGACGTTGTGATCGATAACTCCGCCACGCAGCCGAAATGGGTGGAGCTGACCGCGAGCCTGCTGCAGAAATCAGTCAAGCGCTACGTGTTCACATCGACGCGCTCGGTGTACTTCGACACGAGCATCGTTCCTATGACAGCCGCGGCGCCGGTGTACACGCCCGAAAACACAAAGGTCGAACCCGGGAAAGACCTCCCTTACGGTCTTGCAAAGGCAGAGTCAGAGAAGACAGCGCGTAAATACTTCCCGAATGGGGCGCTCATCGTTAGGCCCTCGCTCATCGTCGGCCCTGGTGATTTGACAGATCGCTACACGTACTGGCCGGTGCGAATCGAGCGCGGCGGAGAAATTCTCGCGCCAGGTGATGGCAGCGACCGCGTGCAGGTGATCGACGTGCGCGATCTCTGCGAATGGATGGTCCGACTCTGCGAGAATGCCGTCACCGGCACGTACAACGGACTCGGTCCCAAGAACGGATACTCGTTCGCCGAGTTGCTGCACGGCATCAAAGCCGTGACGTCTTCCGACGCGATGCTTACCTGGGTCGACACTGACTTTCTCACCATGATGGATGTGCGCGGCTATCGAGAGATGCCCGTGTGGCAACCATCACGTGGTCGCACGGCCGGCTTCGGTCGCTTCGACATCACGCCCGAGCTCGCGTTAGGGCTGACGTTCCGGCCTCTCGCGGTAACCGCCAAGGACACGCTCGACTATTACCACGCTCAACCGGCCGATCGCCAGGCAACGCTTCGCGCCGGCATTACGCCCGAGCGTGAAAAGGAAGTGCTCGCCGCCTGGAAAGCTCGCGCACGCTAGGCAAAGTTCACTCACACCGAGCATTACGCCGCGCATCCACGTTGGTGCGCGGTTTGCATTAACACATCTCTGCAGAGCGGGAACGTTGAGCTTGGCCTTCGAATGTAGGGTCGAGGTCGCTCGCAGAGGGATCAGTGAATACGAGCGAAGTCATCATGGAGCAGCAAGCAGCACCGTGCACGGCGCGCGATACGTTCATCGTAGGCGCGGCCGCAGGGCTCACGGCTGGTTTGGCTATGGCGATGTGGGCGATCCTCACATCGATCTGGCATGGCGTCGACATGCTGGCGCCATTTGAAGCGATAGGCGCCACTTTCATGGGGCCTAACGCAACGCACGCCACGTTCGCGATGACGCTGTATGGCATTCTCATACACGGCGTCACGTCAGCAGCGCTCGGCGTGCTCTTTGTCGCACTCCTGCCGCCGACGTGCTCATGCCGTTTCGCGTGCGCGACCGGGCTCGGGTTTGGTCTGGCAGTACTGCTGGCAATGACGTACGTGCTTATTCCGGCTGTGAATCCGGTGATGCGTCATGCAGTCGTAGCCATACCAAAATCGTGGATCATCCAGCACGCGGTTTTCGGCGCCATGTTGGCTGTCGTTCCGTTGTACTGGCGCATTTACCGCGAGGAAGGGAACGAGGTTGTTCCGGCACTGCGCCTGACCGTGTACGCGAACAAGTGGGGTCTAGTTAGGCGGCCGCAGCGGGAGGTTGTCGCTCCACATCCGGTAGCGAAACTGCCAACCGCCGCTACTTCCCCCAGGCGTCCTCTGAAGCACGTCGAAGTATTTGGTCTCAAAGGGAACGGGACTGCCGCCCGCGAGCGGAATGCGTTGGCCCTTGAGCGTACTCAGGTAGATCGCGAGGTCCCCATAGACGTGCACCGTGTCGACCGTAATCGCGGTCGGGACCGTGCGGTACGTCATGTCACGCCGCGTGCGATCCATCCAGGCCCGGATGCTATCACGCCCGTGCACGGGATTCGCGTTCGGGGGGAGTAGCGTCGCGTCTGGCGCCCATCGTTAGGTACGCCACGACTTTGCAATGCATAAGTCCTCCTCGCGAGATCAATCGATCCAGGGACCCCAGAGCCCGTCGACAGCGACTTTGTCGGGCATCCTCATGTCGTTCTGTTTCAGTGCCAGCATGATCTGGCCGCGATGATGCGACTCGTGCGCGATGAGATAGGCGATCCAGCGCGTCACTTCGCCGCCGAACAGGCGGATCGTCGCGTTGCCGGCGAGCACCTGCCTAACGTGTGCTTCGATCGCCTTGCCGCTCTTACGTAAGCCGCCTACCAGCTGTGCACGACTCGGTGGTGAGCCCTTCTGCGCCGTCGGCGCGTCGGGGCGCACTCCAGTGCTGTGATAGCCTAACCAGCCCATGCGCACGCGATTGACGTGTGCGAACTGCTCGGCGACGGTGCGACCGCGCGAATTGAGCGGCACCGCCCGAAGCCCGAGCGGGGGAACCTGCCGTAACAGATACAGCATGAGTCGATCGTGCACACGCCAGGCGTGCAAGAGTTGGCGAACGAGCTCTTCGCGGGAGGTCACAGATCGCTGCTCAAAAGGTGGCACTTATGGATGAGCCTGCAAGATCCGGGGCGGGTCACCGGCGCGCGAGTTGCACTGTGATCGGCCGTTGCACGGAGGACGCTCATGTCAGTGCGTGGAATGCGCAGCGAAATCGCAGTGGTTGAACAGGTCAGCGTGGGTGATGCGCTGTACGCTGGCGGCATCGCGGGAAGCGTCGGCGGCGTTCTGTTCATGATCTTCGCCATGGGAGTGGCGGTCCTCAACGGGATGGACATTCTGTCCCCGCTGCGACTAATCGGTGCGACCTTCATCGGAGCTGGCGCCCTGGAAGGTGGAGCTGGGGTGATCCTGTATGGAGCACTGCTTCACACGGCAACCGCGGCAGCGTGGGGGATTCTCTTCACGGCGCTGCTGCCGCGACAAGCACCAATGAGCGCAGCGTTGATAGCCGGGCTAGTGTACGGCCTGCTCGTTATGCTCATCATGCTTTACGTGGTGCTGCCTTTCGCGAATCCGATCATGCGCGAAGCAGTCGATGGGACGACGGCATTCAGCGTCGAACACCTGATTTACGGGGGCACGTTGGCACTGGTACCGGCGCTGCGTCACCGTTTTGCGGTGGCGACGTCGTAGTTCAGTAAGAGAAGCGGAGCGATCGACACGGGCGCCTACTGGGCGCCCGTTCTGCGTTCTGTCTCTTGCGGCAGCTTCCTGCGACCGGCAGTGTCTCACGAGCACAATGCGAACCTTTGTCGGCGGCGTGGGCGCGCGCGAGTCGCGCGATCGATCCATCGGGGTGTTAGTGAGCGAACGATTGGCTCACGATGCACCGATCGAAGCGGCACAAGTTGTCGTCGAGGAGCTCAGCACGAATCCAGTCCAAGTGGCGGAGCGTTTAAACGCCGAATGGCCGCCATTCGAGCGCGTCATTTTCGTCGGCGCGGTTGCGCGCTCGCGACCTGCTGGGACCGTCGAAGCGTACCGCTGGGATGGCGAGGTCGTGCCGCATGACGAAGACGAAGATTCCTCGTCAGGCGATGGAGAAGGGTCGCTGGAGAACACGCTGCTTGTCGCGCAAGAGCTTGGCGGTCTGCCTGACGAGATCATCATCGTTGAAGTTGAGCCAGAGGTCACGGCTGGCTTCGGCTCCGAGTCGAGTGCAGCCGCGACGGCGGCAATCGAACGCGCGCGCACGCTGGTCCGCCGCTTGGCGACTAACTCGCGAGCCGTTGCGGATCTCCCACGTTCCGCGTTAGGCGCCATACGGCCGAGCCGCGACGAATTAGCCGACTGAACAGCGCAGGAAACAAGGCTCGTGACTTGCTAGGCTCGGATGTGTCATGGACAGATTCGACGCGATCGTCATTGGCGCCGGCGAAGCTGGAGTCGAAGTAGCGAACCGGGCGGTTAAGGTTGGCAAACGTGTCGCGCTGATTTATCGAGCGCCGTTTGGGAGCACGTGCCTCAATACCGGGTGCGTGCCGAGCAAGTTTCTGATCCATCGAGCACGCGTCGCGCACCTTGTGCGCAGCGCGGCGCGTTTCCACGTCGACGCTGCGCTGTCTCGCATCCGGCTCGGTGACATCGTGCGCGAGATGGACGCGATGATCGACGCGGATCGTTCTACTGCGTTTGAAGCTGCGACAACGGCTGATCACCTAACGCTGATCGAGGGACCAGCTCGCTTCCTTTCTCGCGAGGTCGTGCTCGTGGGACGCCGCTGCCTGTACTCGCGCAAGATCTTCATCGCGGCTGGCCTGCGACCGCGCATACCCGATGTGCTCGCTCACAACTCACCAAGAGTGCTGACGAGCGATTCGATCATGCGCCTAACGGAGCCGCCGGAGCACCTGGTCATCGTGGGCGGCGGCTACATCGCGTGCGAGCTGGGGCAGGCGTATCGCCGATTCGGTTCGCGTGTGACAATCGTGCAGCGCCGCGACCACCTCGTGCCGCGCGAGGAACCGGACGTCAGCGCGATCCTGGAAGGCGCGTTTCAGACACAAGGCATCGGCGTATTGCTCGGCCACCAGGCTGTGCGCCTCCAGGCGGACGATAAGAGTGTGCGTCTCAGCATTCGCGCAAAGGATGGGACTTCGCGTTCGATCCAAGCATCGCACTTGTTGATCGCGACTGGGCGAGAGCCGAACAGCGACATGCTCGAGCTCGACGCAGCCGGCGTCGCTGTGAATCGCAGGGGCTACGTCAAGGTGAACGGCAGGCTCGAGACGAACGTTCCAGGGATCTGGGCGATCGGGGACATCAACGGCGAGCAACCATTCACGCGGGTGTGCCAGGAAGAAGGGCGCGTGGCGTTCGTCAATGCGTTCGAGCACAGACGCCTAACGATACGGCGGGAAGCGCTCGGCCACGCCGTTTTTACGGATCCGGAGATCGGCAGCGTCGGCTACACCGAATCCGCCGCGCGTGAGCTTGGCATAGACACGGCCGTCGGGCTTGTCACGTTCGATCGAATCGAAAAAGCGCGGCTGATGGGAGAGACGTCCGGGCTCATCAAGTATGTGGTTGAGCGTTCATCGCGTCGCGTCCTCGGGTGTCACATTGTTGGTCCAAATGCTGCAGATCTCGTCTACGATGCCGTTCTCGTAATGCGACATAACGGCACGCTCGACGAGATCGGCATGGCCGTTGGAATTTTCCCAACGCTGCAAGAAGGAATGGAAGGAACAGCGAAAGGGCTTCTCGGGAAGCTGACTCCCCACGGGCTGCGCGGTCCACTCGTTAGGGAGAAATCGAAAACGGCCGCCATGGAGGAGTATCAGACATGGCCGAGATGAAGGACTTCACGTGCCGCGCCTGTGGCGCCCAATTCGACACGCGCGACAAGCTCGACCAGCACAATCGCCGCGAACACGGCGTGGGCCAGCAGTCGCAAGGCGGTGGGGGTGGCCAGTACGGCAAGAGCGGAAGTGAGGGTCAGAGCGGACAGCAGTTCGGAGCGGGCACGCAGAAGGGTGGACAGAGTTCGCAGAATGCTGGCCAGAGCAATCAGCCAGACCAGCGCGGTTCGCAATCAGGGCAGCCTGGTCAGAGTGGCCAGAGCAGCCAGCAGGGTGGAGGCATGAGCGGTAGCAGCGGTACCGGCACGCAACGCGATCAGGGTTCGAACTATGGAGAAGGTGGATCCCGACGCGATCAAGGCAGCGACTACGGCGAAGGTCCGCAGCGTGGCACCGGGAGTGAGAAGCGCGCTTCCGATTCCGGCGAGCTTGACCAAGAAGAAGGCTGAGAAAGCCGGTTCGCTGTCGGAGCTCGGGGCCAATGGCTCCGAGCTCCGCGTGTTTATGGGACCACGTTAGGCAGCCGCAGCGAGCGCATCCGTGGCTGGCGTGCTCGGCCGCGCTGATTCGCGGCACCCATGTTGCCACACGATTGCTCAGCGAAGGTCGACAAATACTGAAGGAGTGAACCATGCGAGCGCAGGATCTGATGACAATGTCTCCGGCGTGTGTGACGCCTGACGATGATTTACGAAAGGTGGCGCAGCTCATGGCGGAGAAAGACTGCGGCTGCATTCCTGTTGTGGATTCGAGCGACAACCGCCGCGTTGTCGGTGTGATTACCGACCGTGACATCGCGATTCGTGCTGTCGCAGAAGGGAAGGGGCCCGACACGAAGGCGCGCGATGTCATGACCGCCGATCCACGCTGCTGTCTGCCTGACGACGAGGTGCGCGCCGTGGAGCGCGTCATGGCCGAGCAGCAGGTACGCCGGGTTGTGATCGTCGACGACGACGGCTACTGCGTCGGCATAGTCGCGCAGGCCGATCTCGCGCGCGCTACCGAGAAGGCGCCGGATGTCACCGAATCCGACGTGGCACGAGTCGTGGAGCGGATTTCGCAACCCGCGTCCGCGCAGCCGGCGTAGCGTCGGTCAAGACGGAGACAGCGGAGTTCGCATGACACACGCTCCAGCGACATACGCGCAAGTCGATCGACCGCTGCAGGAGTGCATCGAGGAGTGCTCCACGTGCCATCACGTGTGTCTGTTGACGAGCGCGTACTGCTTGTCACAGGGTGACGCGCACGTCAGCGCCGAGCACCTAACGCTGCTTGCCGACTGCGCCGACGTGTGCCAGACGACTGCGAATCTCATGTTGCGCGGCTCGGAGCAGCACGGTTTTACATGTGCGGCCTGCGCCGCGATCTGTAGCGCATGCGAGCAATCCTGCGCGGCATTTCCTGACGACAGGGCCATGCGCGAATGCGCCGACGCGTGCCGCCGCTGCGCCGACGCCTGTGAGAAGCTGGCGGAGAACAGGAAGCCGAACACTACCTAACGAGGAAACTCTATGCAGAACACGCGACACGCACTGATCCCAGCGGTGTGCCTGGTGGCACTCGTTGCATGCGGTGGCCGTGATTCGGAGTACGATGACACGAGCGCCGTGCACTTCGACAGCGCTGCTGGCGTGACTGACATGCGCGAGTACACAGAGGCGGAGCTGCTGGGCCTCATTGGGCTCGCCAATGACGGCACGATCGAGCTCGCGAAGCTCGCGCAGCAAAAGGCCACCACCTCCGAACTCAAAACGCTCGCGGGGAAGGCGATCCAGGGACACACTGAGCTCGACAGACAGGCGAAGGACGTCGCCGCCAAGCTCAGCCTAACGCCGACGGTGCCGACGGCTGACGAAAGCCTCGCCGAGAATCAGCGCAAGTGGATGGAAGAGCTGAACTCGATGCCGGCCGGGAAGGATTGGGACAAGAAGTATCTCGAGTACGAGATCGCACGGCACGAGACAGTGCTCGACGAAGTGAACGACGCACTCAGCCGCGAACAAGTCCCGGAAGTGAGATCGTTCCTCGACGCCGTGAAGACGCACATCGAGGGGCACATTCCGGCGTACAAGGAAACGAAGGACAAGCTCTAACAACTAAGGGGATAGG
>CBQVAZ010000154.1:0-7624 GCA_967720205.1 uncultured Gemmatimonadaceae bacterium
CGCGTCTCACCATCCACCTCGATATTCGAACCGATCACGCTCCCCACCCTAAGGCGCGCGGCGGCGATGATTCCAGAGTTCACTCGCCTGTACAGCGCCGCGTCGAGAACGGCGCGATTGAATTGGATCCTCGGATCCGATCCGATCGTCGTCGACGCGTGTCGCAGTTCGAGACGCGCCAGCGAGCCGCGTGCGGGATTCGCAAGGTTGTCAACGCGATTTCGCGTCATGACGGCGCTGACGACAGCCTGCCAGCGCAACTCGAGGAGCGTACGACGCGCCTCGTCCTCGCAGATGCTGAAGAGCGCGCAAAAGAGCGCCGGCTGCGCTTCGGTTCGACCTCGTTCCACCTGATAGCCGAGTGCCAGCGGATAACCAAACCGCGGAACCACCTGCATCGTCGCAGCGACGCCTACCGGTACCGTCCGTAAATACGTCTGGTACTCGGACCTCCGTTCGCTGAAGATCGTTAGCGCCGGAATCGTGCGCAGACCGAACAGCGCGCCCTGGGAGAAAGTCGCCGACGCGTAGTAGTTGAGCGTGTCGCTGAACTCGTCGTTGGCGAGTTGCGGGCATAACGAGCGCGCGAAGGCGAGCGGCGCTCCGTTGCCAATCTTGGACATGCGGCCGTTGAGCTCGAGCCGTGTGAGCCGTCCGAGAAAGTTCAGATTCGTATAGGACGCTCCCGCCCGAAAGCAATCGAGCGTTGCCCATCCGCCGGAGACGCGCGACAGGGACATGGGATTCTCGACGAGATTCACCTGCAAGCGCACTGCTGTGTCGCCGAGCTGGGGGATCGAGCTCGTGTCGATCGTAATTCCTACGTGCCGGAACGCATCTGTCAGGTACAGGCTGCGCGTGGCAGCGTCGAGATCACGTTGTCGATAGAGATCGCCGCGACTGATGCCGATCAGTCGGCCGAGCTTGTTTGGATTGACGTGCTGGCGCGCGCCCGGAGCTTGCGCTTCGACGCCGAGCTGCACTTCGCCGATGCGCAGTCGCGGCCCGCTGATCACGCTGTATGTGACCTCGTTGCGTTTGGCGACCGTGTCGGACTCGAAGCTTCGCAGAACCTCAGCCAACGCGTAGCCTTCGTTGCGCAGGCGTTGTTCGAGCGTGTCGCGCGTCGCTTCGATGATAGGTGTGTCGAAGCGCCCGCCGCGGCGCAGTGGCAAGTTGCGAACGAGTCTCACCGGCAATGGTGGCGGGAGCGAATCGACGCCGACGACCGCGAGCGAGTCGACGAGCAACGGCTCACCTTCGTCGATTGTGAACGTGATGTCGACTCGAGCCGGCGTCTCGGCGAGTCGCGTGCCCACAGCTACTCGTGGAAAACCGCGCCGGTGATACAAAACGATGAGCCGGACAGAGTCACGACTCAGCTCGAGTCGATCGAGGCAGCGCCTGTCGCCCATAATCCGGAACCAGCGCCGAATGACGCCGCTCGGTTGGGTATTGATGCTGGCCGCGAGCGTCGCATCGTCGAACGTACGGTTTCCGGCGAAGTGCAGTCCCCAGATTTCCTTGTCGCCGGGGTCGCAGAACAGCTCGAATTGCTGGGCGCCTACCGAAGTCGCGCAAGCGGCCGCCAGAAGGCAGCTCGTGGCCGCGCGGCGCGCGTACCGCGCGCTACGCGTTATCCACGTAGGTGCTGCCGGGCCCACGCTGTTTTGCTCGCCGCTTCGCGTCCGCAGCGCGCATACCGAGGTGGGCAAGGTTCACCCAAGCGTCGGGCCGCACCATGACGATCGCCGCCGAGATCGAGGCGAGCGGGAACTCGCGCACCTGCCCCTCGCGGTCGACACCGCGGAACGAGCCGCGCTGCATCGCCTCCGGACCGACGACGGCGGAGAACGCATCGCGACAGCGTTCTGCGCTCATCGTCGCAATCGCTTCGGCGCGCTCCGGCGGACAGATCACGATGAAATCGTCGCCGCCGATGTGACCCACGAATTCCGCGCTGGCACCGCTCGCTTCCGCTCCACCGTCCGTCCCAGTTCCATTGCCTAACGCCAAAACATTGCGCAGCGCCGCACCGACTCCGCGAATGATCTCGTCGGCAATCGCGAAGCCATACGTGTCCGCGAACGGCTTGAAGTTGTCGAGATCGAAATAGCAGACGGCGAATGACTCGTGCCGCTCGATGCGGCGCCCGATCTCGCGATCGATGCCACGCCCACCCGGCAGCCCGCTCGTCGGATTTCGATCACCTTCGCGTTGCACGAGCCGCAGCAGCGCACTCACGCGCGCGCGCAGTTCTCGCGGATCGAACGGCTTCGCCAAATAGTCGTCGGCTCCGGCCGCGAAGCCCTCGATCTTGCTCTCCATCCCACCCTGCGCGGTGAGCATCAAAATGGGAATGCGCGCGGTGAAAGGATTGGCTTTCATGCGCTTGCAGACGTCGATGCCGGTGAGGGTCGGCATCGAATGATCGAGGATTACGAGGTCGGGCTCGCGCTGTTCTATGGCCAGCAGCGCGGCGGCACCGTCAGCCGCAAGCGCCACCTCATGGCCGACCGATCGGAACAGGTCGCGCAGCATGAGGCGCATGTCTTCATTGTCGTCGGCAAAAAGAAGGAAACTCACGAAGCGATCACAACTTAGCTCGGCTTTGGCGGGCTGGGGGAAGCGCCGTAAGTTCTCGCGCTACCAGGCGCACTGTCAACGGACTTGATACCCTCAATTCCGACTACCGCGCAAACCTGCAAAACGATCGATCTGCAGGCAAACGACAACAGCGGAAGCTTTCTTCTTGATGCTACTCAGGCTCTTGCCCGAAAATCGCCATGTGCGATGAATGCCCCGGATTCACCTTCTTCTCCGGGTAAATCCAGTGCACGGCTTCATTGACTGCCGTCGCGACTTCGCCGAAGCCAGTCGCGATCAGCTTGAGCTTGCCCGGATAAGTCGTCACGTCACCTGCCGCATAGATACCCGGGAGCCCGGTCTCCATCCGGCTGTTCACCACGATCTCTTCCTTCTCCAGCGTTAGGCCCCACTGCGCCATGGGCCCGAGATCACTCACGTAACCCAGCATCGGAAGCACCACATCGCACTCCAGCTCGCGCACGGCCTTGGTTTTGGTGTCTCGGATCGAGATCCCCGTTAGGCGATCGCCGTCTCCTTTGACCTCGTACAGCTCGTGGAACGTGAGCACCGTCGCGCGGCCGGTCGCCGTTGCACGCTGTACGTCCGCGACGGTCGCGGCGTGCGCGCGGAATCGATCGCTGCGATGCATCAGTGTCACGGTCTTCGCGCGATCCAGAAGCTGCTGCGCCCAATCGAACGCCGAGTCGCCACCGCCGATTATTACGACGCGCTCCCCCCGAAAACGCTCTGGATCGGTCACGACGTCGAAAATCCCGCGGCCGTACCACGCCTGCGCCGTTGGCTGATGCAAGCGGCGCGGCGAGAACGCGCCGATGCCCGCCGCGATGACGATCGCCTTCGTCGGAAAGTGATCTGTCTCTGTCGTTAGGACGAACGCGCCGTTCTCCCGCTGCAGCCCCGTGATGTTTTGTAGCAGATGCGCCGGCGCGTGGAATTGCATGGCTTGATCCACCATCGCCTTCACCAGGTCTTTGGCGAGCACCTTATGAAAGCCCGCCACGTCGAAGATGTACTTCTCTGGATAGAGCGCCGTGAGCTGACCGCCCAGCTGCGGCAGTGCGTCGACAATCTGCGCGCGGACTGCTCGCATACCGGCGTAGAACAGACCGAAAAGGCCGGTCGGCCCGCCACCGATGATAGTGATGTCGGCAATCTCGTGCTCCCGCATCGCGGGAAATTAACGACATGATAGGGGATAGGGGTTAGGGAATAGGAGGATAGGAGGATAGGTTGCCGTTAGGCATCTTCCGCATCGGCTATCCCCTATCCCCTATCCGCCCATCCCCTAGCCCCTTTAGGTTTTGAATTGCATGAAGATCTACACGAAAACAGGCGACGCTGGAGACACTGGCCTATTCGGCGGCGGACGCGTTGGCAAAGATCATCCGCGCGTCGAAGCATACGGCGACGTCGATGAGCTCAATGCCGTGATCGGGATGGCCCGCAGTGCGGAGCCGCTCCCGCGCATCGATGAAGTCCTCGTGCCGATTCAGCGAGACTTGTTCAGCGTTGGAGCAATACTCGCCACGCCAAAGCTGGAAAAGATGCGCGAGCAGCTGGAGAAAGCGCGCATTGACGAAGCACGCATTACAGAGTTAGAAGGTGCCATCGATGCCTGCGAGCGAGAGCTGGAGCCCCTGCGCAGCTTCATCGTTCCAGGCGGCACTCACAAAGCCGCGGCGTTGCACGTCGCGCGAACAGTCTGCCGCCGCGCCGAACGCCGCGTTGTGCATCTCCAACGCGAAGTCGAGATCCCGGAGATCGTCATCCGCTACTTGAACCGGCTCTCCGATCTCCTTTTCATGCTCGCGCGCGTGGCGAACAAGCACTCCGGCCGCGGCGAAGTCACCTGGTAAGCGACTCGAAACGAGATTCACGGTGCAGCGCATCGACGCAGGGCGCTATCAGGTACTTGTAGACGCGGGATCCATCGACCGCCTCGGCGCGCTCGTCTCCGAGAGCGGTGCCGCGCAAGGCATGAGCGCTTATGCGATCATCAGCGACAGCAACGTCGCACCGCTCTACGCCGAGCGCGTGCGCGCCGCACTCTCAGGCAGCGCACGGCGCGCCGAGCTGTTCGTCATTCCAGCGGGCGAGCAGTCGAAGTCACGCCTCGAATGGTCGCTCATAACCGACGCGATGCTCGCCCGTGGCCTCGGCCGCGACACGCTGGTGATCGCGTTAGGCGGCGGCGTTGTCGGCGATCTCGCTGGTTTCGTCGCCGCGACGTTCGCGCGCGGAATTCCCGTCGTGCAGGTCCCCACTTCCCTGCTTGCGATGGTCGATTCGTCTGTCGGGGGCAAGACAGGCGTCGACACGCCAGCAGGGAAGAACCTCGTCGGCGCATTTCATTGGCCGGCATTGGTCGTCATCGACACCGGAGTTCTGGCGACGCTGCCAGTGTCTCAGTGGCGCTCGGGCTTCGCCGAGGTTCTCAAGCACGGCGCCATCGCCGACGCGGAGCACTTCCGTCAGGCAGCATCTGCAGCAAGCACGCTGCCTAACGTTGCCGCGCCGCTGCTCGAGAAGCTCATCGCCGATTCAGTTCGCATCAAAGCCGCGATCGTGGCCAGTGATGAGCGCGAAGGCGGTGCACGTCGCGCCCTGAACGCCGGTCACACAATCGCGCACGCCATCGAACAAGCGAGCGGCTTCTCTGTCGCGCACGGCGAAGCCGTCGCGATCGGCCTGGTGCTCGAAACGGAGGTCGGCGAGCAACTCGGCGTCACGGCCGCCGGCACAGCTGAGGAGTTGCGCTACGCTCTGAATGCAGTGGGACTGCCCGTCAGCTGTCCAAGCTCGTTGTCGCTGACAGATGTCTTAGCGGCAACTCGCGCCGACAAGAAATCGCGCAATGGCCAGGCACAATACGCGTTCTTGTCTCGTATTGGCGCTGTGGACGCAGCAGACGGGCGCTTTAGCCGGCCCGCGTCGGATGAAGAGGTGAGCCGAGTGTTACAGAGATCGCGTGCTGGCTTCAGTGCCGGTACCTGACGCGTGAACGCTGTGAAGCCGAAGCGGCCGATGCGAGCGATTCTCGCGCTTTCGGTGATTATCGCCCTGGGACTCGGTGTCGCCGCTTATTTTGTGAACGTGCCGCTTCTTTGGATCGGCATCGGTGAGGCGTTGGCTCTGGTCGGAATTGGCTTCCGCGCGACGAAAGTCAGCCAAACTCAGCCATTAGCAGAAACCGCGCACGATCAAGCCACCAAGCCCTAGCATTCGCGGCCCGGGCTCGGGCCGCCATAAGTCCAAGTTGTTGCAATATTTGGATATGCCAGAACGGCGCTGACTGGCGCCTGGGTGGCACAAAAAATGGCTGTTGACCGACCACAAACGTGACGTTATCGTGGCGGCCGCTTGTCCGGAAATACAGTCGGCATTTTGTGCTGTTTACTCACGAACCTGAGGGAGTGTATGCAGCAAGTGACCGAAGGCAGGGCGAAGACCGCTCGACCCGAAGGCACCACCTCCACTTCTACTCCACCCCCTCGAACCCTCGGCCGCGCTTTTCCGGCCACCGCGTTTGATCAGTACCTGCAGGACATTCAGCGGCTGCCGCTGATAACCGATCCAGAAGAAGAACGCCGCCTCGCGCGTCGCGCGCAGAAAGGCGATGAGACAGCCGCCGAACGGCTCGTCACTGCGAACCTCCGCTTTGTCATCTCATACGTAAAAAAGTACCAAGGCCACGGCCTCGATCTCTCCGAGCTCGTCGCCATCGGCAACGAAGGCCTGCTCAAAGCGGTCCGAAAGTTCGATCCTGACCAAGGCGTGAAGTTCATCTCGTATGCCGTGTGGTGGGTCCGGCAAGCGGTTCTCAAGGCACTCGCCGAGCAGACACGCTCCGTCCGTATCCCGCTCAATCAGAATTCGCAGCTGATTAGGCTCGCTCGCGCAGAGACCGTGTTGTCGCAGGTGCTGAAGCGCGATCCGTCGGACGACGAGCTCGCTCGCCTTCTGGATGAGACGCCCGCGACTGTCCGTGCATCGAAGCAGATGTCGACGACGGAGATCTCGCTCGACGCTCCGGTCGATCGCTCCGATCGCGAAGCCGCGACGTTGGGTGAGCGCTTCGCCGGCGCGGACGCAGGCGAAATCGAGGATACGACTGACTACAAGCTGATGCGCGAGTTTATCGATCGCGTCTTCCGGAAGTACCTCACGCCGCGCGAACGAAAGATCCTGTACCTGTACTACGGTCTCGAAGAGGGATCCGAGGCGATGACGCTCGAGCGCATTGGCGCGCTCATGGGAGTTACGCGCGAACGCATCCGCCAGATCCGTGAGCGGGCATTCGAGAAGCTGCGCGAGTCGCCTGATGGTCGCGCGCTGATGGGCTTCTGGTCCGCGGCGTAGCAAAACTCAAGTTCACGAGCCCAACGCCCTCGCGACATCGCGAGGGCGTTTTGCTTCGCGCAACAGTTCCCACGTGGTGCACGTACGAGTTGGTGAGGGAGGTCACAAGCCTCGGTAGCGCGGAGGTGGGGATGATGCTGGAGCCGGTGGACAAGGATTCTTTCCTTGAGAAGGGCGACCCTCCTGCGGCGGATCAAGCGTCCGCGAGCAGCCGGCACCGCCACACGCCACCGCGAGTGCTCGTCATTGACGACGAGTCGACGATCCGCATGGCGCTGCGTCGTTTCTTCGCTCGCATGGGATGGGACGTCGCGGAAGCGCCAGACGGAAAGCAGGCGCTCGATCTGCTGCTCAAGTCAGCGCCGTCGCATGTGGAATCCACGAAGCGCGATCCGGCATCGGCTGAAGCGTACGATATGGTCCTCTCGGACGTGCGCATGCCTGGTCTCAACGGCATTCAACTGCACGAGCGATTGAAAGCGGAGCGTCCCGACATCCTGCCGCATCTCGTCTTTTCGACTGGAGACATCGCCTCGACAGAGACAATCGAATTCGTGCGCGATATCGGTGTGCCGGTCATCCAGAAGCCGTTCCACTTCTTCGGGTGCCGACCTGATCGACTGTTCGTCGGGCCAGGTCAGCAAGCTCGAGCAGC
>CBQVAZ010000155.1:0-7574 GCA_967720205.1 uncultured Gemmatimonadaceae bacterium
GATCGACGGCGTCGACTGTCGCGGAGCAGGACGAATGGCTCTTGTCGGCGCTCGCGGACCAGGCCGCAGTCGCACTGGAGAAAGCGCGGCTCGACGAGATCGGCGCGTTCCGCGAACAGCTCATCGGGATCGTCGGTCACGACCTTCGCAGCCCGCTGAACACAATTCTTCTTGCGACGCGAGTCTTGCTCTTACGCGAAGGGCTTGGCGAAATGGAGACCGAGCTTGCAAGGAAGATCACTCGCAGCGCGTCGGCGGCCGCGAGACTGATCGATCTATTGCTCGATTTGACTCGAAGCCGGCTGGGCGGCGGCATTCCGATTGAGCCCAAACGTTTCGATATGCGCGATGTCTGTCGTCAAGTGATCGACGAAACGGAGCTGACAAATCCGGATAGGCCCCTGCACGTTGATTTTGCCGGCGACTTGGTCGGCGTGTGGGATCGTGATCGGATGTATCAATTGCTGGCGAATCTCGTGGGAAACGCAGTCCAGCACGGCGCGGCGCGATCGGCGATCGAAGTGCGTATCGATGGTGGAGCGCGGGAACTGGTCATCGAGGTCGCCAATCGAGGCGAGCCAATTCCACCGACGGCACTCCCGTTCATCTTCAATGCTTTCCGGCAGGGTCGGACGTCAGGCGCAGCCCGCAAACATGGACTCGGGCTGGGGCTCTTTATCGGACAGCAAATCGCGCGGGCGCACGGCGGCTCAATCACAGTCACCTCGTCGGAGAGCGAAGGAACGATCTTCCGCGTTCGCCTGCCCCGCACCGCTGTTGCGGCCGCCCTGTGAGCCCAGCGCCAAGACTATGAGCGGCTGGCGGCCGTGCGCGTCATGGTCTCCGGGCGAGCCAGCGTGCTCGCCTAACGAGCTTTGCTGTTCCTGCTCTCGCCGCGTGTGAAGGCCGCGACTTCGAGACGAGTGTGAAGGGCGAGCTTCTCGAGCACGTTATGCACATGGCTTTTCACGGTATGAATCGCGACGTGCAACCGCGCCGCGATCTCTTTGTTGCTCAAGCCATCGCCGATCAGCTCCACGACCTGCCGCTCACGCTGCGTCAACTTCACCGCCTCCAGCACGGGGCTCTTGCCGCCTTTTATAGCGCGTTCAGCGATCTGCATGAACAGTGATCCGGTCAGCTGGGCAGGAAGCACATCGGTCCCGCTTGCCACCTTGCGGATCGTCCCGAAAAAATCCTCGAGCGACGCATCTTTCATGACAAAGCCTGACGCGCCCGCTCTCACAAAGTCGGCGATGTCCTCGTGCAGGGGGAGCAAACCCATGACGATGACTTTGGCCTCCGGGACCTCGCCTCGGAGTGTCGCGGTGAGGCGCAGACTGTCGTGGTTCTGCAGTCCAAAATCCACGAGCACGACGCGCGGCTTTGCGTCGCGAACTTTTTGCAGCGCCTCGAGGATGTTTGCCGACGCTGCGAGAACCTGAAAGCCAGGCTCCTCGCGGATAAGGTTCGCCAGACCCTCACGCAGCATCCGGTTGTCCTCGATGAGGACGATGGAAATGGTCTCTTTCACGTCACCTGGGCGGCGGTCTGGACCTCGTTAGGCCCGTGCGGCTGCATCGCACCTGTTTTGGCGATAGGGGCGCCAAGACCTGTGGAATGCTCTTGAAACTAGCCTTGTTTGACCAAATGGTGAATGAACCCCGCCGCCAAAGACGTCTGAAGATCCACCGCCAAGCCGTGCCCGAATGGCCGCGATCAGGGACACACCGCGAGATTAGGCCTTCACGACCTTTCGGCGCCGCCACTGCACCACATGCAATCCGAAGGCGAACAGTGCGAGAACGGCCAGGAGGTGGATGGAGTTCCCGGTCACATGAAAGAGGCCGATTCCGGACAGCCACATTAACAGACACACCGCCGCGACCATGAACCACATGACGAGCTCCTTAGAGAAGAAACTGTGATCTCCCGTGTGGGACGACGGGCCACGTCCCAGAACGATGACTGAGTGAACCGCGGTCGGCCAGCATTGTTAGGCAGTCCGCCGCCGCCGGGAAGCCGACACGACCAGAACTGCTCCCGCGCCGATGATGAGCCCACTCACCCACGGAGTAGGGGACGACGGGCGCTCGGTCGCGCTCACCGTGAGGTCGCCCACCTTGAGCACGGCACGCTCATTGCCAAAGCGGCCGCTGATGAGCACGACGACGCCGAGAGTAACGAGCAGGATACCAGCAATTAGTGTGGGACGCATGGAGGCTTTCCGATTAGGAGTGATCGACGATTGTCTGCTGGCCGATGACGGCGGGAGTGCTCGTTAGGCCGCTGGCGTGTTTGCTTTATGCGGGACTTCGCCGAGGTCGTAAGGCCTTGATGAGGCCCAGCAGCACCACCGAGCCAACAAACGCCACCAGGATAGTGCCCGGCAAACCAGCCACCGGAACCCGGATACTCAGCGCCGTAAATAGCCAGCCTCCGAGAACAGCCCCCACCATCCCTACGACGACGTCACCGAGCAGGCCATAGCCGATGCCGCCCATGAGCGCTGACGCAAGCAGGCCAGCGACGAGTCCCACGACGAGCCATATCACGAGCGACATACAACCTCCAGAGTGAACGAACGAAAACGACCTAGTGCCGTACAGCGACGCTACCGCAGGTAGCGATACAGCCCGACGAGTCCAAGGATGCCGCCGCCTAACGCGATAGCTGTTCCACCGCTGCCACCGACGAGCAAGCCAACGACGACACCTGCGCCACCAGTCCCCATCAGCGCCAAATTGGAACCGGCGCCAATGTGGGCGCCTTGACCCTGCGGGTCACCAAGGCCAAGAGCATCAGCCTGCCGCCTGCTGATACCGACTGGAACGACGCGAGCGGCCGCAGGCGCCGCGTGAGCGGTCAGCATAGCAACGGGCGTCGCGAGGCTCGATTTCTGTACCGTGAAGTTGCTGTCATAGGCTGTGCTGCGCTGAGCTCGAAGCGATGACGGAAGCAGTGCCGAGCCTATCAGCAGCGTGGCAAGAAGTGCAGCCGAATACGTGTGCGAGAACATTGGTATGTGCCTCTTGGTGACGGTTATCGCGACGATGTGCGTTGCATCGGACCGGCGAAGATCGCCACTTCGATGCGTCGGTTCTTCTGACGACCGGCTTCGGTCTCGTTCGACGCGACCGATTCCAGCTCGCCTCGGCCGGACGTGTTTACTCGGCTCGTGGCGACGCCCTGCGTCGTGAGGTATGTCGACGCCGAGGTCGCGCGCCGCGTCGACAGGTCCTGATTGTATGCGGTGCTGCCTAACGCGTCAGTATGTCCGACGACAAGCAGTGTCGTATTGGGGTACTTCTTCAGACTGCTCGCCAGGTTTTGGAGATTCGTGGCCGCTTCCGGACGAATGGCGTCAGAGTCGAAATCGTAGAGGAGGCCTGACGCAAACGTGACTTGTATGCCTTCTCCAACGCGCTCAACGATCGCGCCCGGGATATCGAGCTTCAGTTCCTTGGCCTGCTGATCCATCTGATGGCCAATCACGGCACCTGCAGTCCCGCCGATCACAGCGCCGATAATGGCGCCACGGGCAGTGGACCCGGTCTGATTCCCGATTACTCCGCCGGCGGCCGCTCCGCCTGCCGCGCCGATGATGGCACCTTTTTGCTTGTTATTCCACGACGCGCAGGCCGAGGACGCCAGCGCGACCGCGACGAGGAGCGGCGTGCGCATCGTGTAGAACATTGAAAGAGCCTTTCTGGTACTGCGCATATAACGCCTCATGAATTGAGAGAATTGTCGAATTGAATCGTTCAGCGTCATTAGCTGGTTACGGCCGGCTGCTGACGCGTGACAGCGGGGTGCCGATCACACGCTTGATCGACGTGCTCCGAGTAGGACTGAAAAGTTCGTTAGGCGCGCGTTTGCGCGGCCCGTATGTCGTGCGGCCCTTGCGGGCATTATGCCAGTGTACGCGCAGCAGCCGTCTATCGGCTGCTCACGCTCCGCGCCGTTCCGTGAAGAACCGAATCGCCAGGGCGATGAGCGCGAGTATGAGCAGTACGGGAATCACTTCACCAATTGCGTAGCCGTGCAGCAGGCCGAGGCCCCACAGCACGATCAACACAATCGCAATTGCCCACAGCATCTATTCGCTCCTGAACCGCCGTGTCCTCGAGCCGGACGATCTCACGTTCCACGTTAGGCGCAGCAGCGCTGCCTTCGCACTCAAGGCCGTCTAGCTCGGAGGCATGCAAACCGCGGCGTCGCCTAACAAGGCAGCGGAGCAAGTACCACCCCTCATGCGGGGCGCAGATGAGTCTCGGCTGAAGGGGAAGTCGAACTACCAGGCCGAGGCCGACCAGCTATGTATGTTAGACGACCGGGAGACGGTTGCCCATCGACACTCAGGATGGCCGAGGGACTAGATCGAAAGGACTACGTCCTAACCCCGCATGACGAATTGTGACGCGCAGGCGCGTTCTTTACGCCGAACGCTGCACACAGGGCAAGGCTACTTGGCCGCCCTTATCCAGCAACGGCTCAGGCGCGGCGACCCCATGACCCTGCACATAGGCTACCTCCAGATCTCGTAGCTTCTGCAGCACGGCGTCGGTCTCGACGTCCGCGGCGATGGTTGTGAGGCCCATGATGTGGCCGATTCTGTTGACCGCGCTGACGAGCGTACCGTACACCGGGTCATCGGCGACGCCGCGAATGTAGTGCCCGCTGATCTTGATGTAGTCAACGACGAGCGCCTTCAGGTACGCGAATGAGGTGAGGCCGTTGCCGAAATCCTCCAAGCCCACGCCGCATCCTGCCGACCGAATCTCCGAGATCATGCGAACCGTGCGCGCAAAATCGCCAACGGCGGCGGCTTCAGTGATCTCGAATGAGATAGCCTCTGCGGGAAGCCTGTGCTGCGCGAGGTACTCCTTGGTGGCGAGGATCAGATGCTCGTCTTCCAATGAGGAAGCGCTGAGGTTGATCGAACAAAGCGGCAACGCGCAGTCAGGATGTGTCCGATGCCACGCCCCGACCAGCGTCACCGTATTGCGCACGACCCAGCGATCAATCGCAGGCATCAGGCGATGACGCTCCGCGTGCGGAAGGAAGGAGTTGGCCGTCAGCAGGCCACCGCTCTCGTCAGGCAGGCGCAGCAGAATCTCGCAGCGCGGACGACCGATTCGCTCCGGCAGCAACGGAACGATACGCTGAACGTACAGCTGAAAGTTGTCCTCGTCCAAGGCCCGCGTTAGGCGCGCGAGTTGTCTGCTCTGGACCAGCTGCAGGGCCGCGGGAGTTTCCTCCAACCGTGCGACATGCACACGATTCCCGCCCGCATCCTTGGCGATGTAGCAGGCGGCGTCCGCGGCACGAAGGACGGCGTCAGGTCCTCCACTGGCGGCGGTGATCCCCACGACGCCGACGCTAACACCCACCGAGAAGCTCTTCTCGCCCCTCACATAGCGGTAATGCTCCACCGCCAGCCGAAGCACTTCCGCGACTTCCTCCGCCTTCGCCAACGAACAATGCTCCAAGAGCACGCCGAATTCGTCGCCCCCAAGCCGCGCTAGCGTGTCGCGAACGCGTAGGCGACTGGCCAGAAGCGTGCTGATCCTGCGCAGCAGGTCGTCGCCGGCTTCATGGCCGAACGTGTCATTGACGGGCTTGAAGTGGTCCAGATCCAGATAGCACAGCGCGTGCTCCGCGACGGCATTGCCAGCTTCAGTCAGCACTCGCGCCAGTCGTCGCTCGAACTCCTTGCGACTGACCAGTCCGGTCAACGCATCGTGCGTCGCGTCGTGCGTCAGCACTCTGGCGACGCGGCGTTTCTCCGTTACGTCGTGAAAGACCAGCACCACGCCGATTGTTGCGCCGTTACGATCGTGCAGCGGAGCCGCCGAGTCGCCGATGGCAACCTCCGTCCCATCACGACGCAAGAGTAGCGCGCCGTCTGCCAAGTCGACCGCACGCCCTTCTTGGAGAACCCTCTCCGTAACGCTCGCGATGGGCTCCCGCGACGCATCCGAAATAATGGGGAATACTGTGCTCAATGGCTGCCCTAGCGCTTCGGTCGTGCGCCAGCCAGTGAGCCGCTCTGCCGTGGGATTGAGATAGGTGATCATGCCTGCGACGTCGGTAGTAACAACGGCGTCGGCAATAGAGGCGAGCGTTACGGAGGCCTGTTCCTTCTCACGAAAGAGGGTTTCTTGTGCGCGCTTCCACTCTGTGAGATCGCGAACGGTTGCTACGATGGGCGCACCTTCGGCTGGTCCAAGCGGGCTTCGGTGGATCTCGATGGGGAATTCGCTCCCATCGCGGCGCCGCCCGAAGAGGCTGACCGTTGTCGCATTAGCGGGTCGCCTCGACTCTTCATTGCTGACCGTCTCGCTCTCGAGCACACGATGAAAGCGCGTGGGAATCAAGAGCCGGATCGGCTTGCCGATCAGCTCGTCTTCGGGCCAGCCAAACAGGTGCTCAACCTCGCGATTCACCATGACGATGTGGCCCGGCGAATCGATGACGATCACCGCATCCGGAGCGGCGTCGAGCAACTGCCGAAAGCTGCTGTCGGGCAATGTCTGCTCGCTCATGCCGTGGTCTCGTGAGTGTTACCGCGCTTCTCAAACGTAACAGCCGAAAAAGGAAGGCACGCAGCCGAGCGCCGTCTCCCACGTGCGGCTGCGTCATTGTCGCGTAAACGCCTCGGGATTTAGGGCTGATCCAGAGCCTTGATCCCTCCCGCGCCGAGAATCGCGCGAGCCTCCTTGATGCGTTCGTCCAGCTCGGCGCGAAGCACGCGGTAACGCTCCACGGCATCGCGTCCGATCTTCTGATCGGCGCCTAACGTCATGCTGTAGAGATACTGGATGTGCGCCTGCAGCTCCGGCTTGCTGTAGCGGATCGGCGGCGTCAGTAGCTTAGCGCGCAGCGCATTGAGCTTGCCTAACGTATCCCCGGCCGCCCCGCCGGCGTTCGCCAGCCGCCCGCGCGCGCCTTCAACTTGTGCCACGAGCTGATTGACCCCAGTCACAAGGTCGCGCGAACGCAGGTTGTGCTCCAGCTGCTCATGGAGCACCGCGAGCGTGATCCCGTCGGCCGTCGCGCGCGGATCGGAACGAATCGTTAGGGGTTGCGTGGCGGACCACGTCCCTGACGTCAGACGCACGCGATATGCGCCCGGCACGGCCATGGGTCCGTTGCGCCCACTTTGATTCGGATTCATGCTCCAGGGACCCGGGAGCGAGTAGTCCCAGAAGAAGCGGTTGTGTCCCGCGTTCATAGGGATCCGCGGCGTGCCGACGCGCACCATCTCGGGGCGACGCATGCCGGCTTCGTCGGGTGCTTGCGCTCGCTCACCCGCCGCCTCGCTGGAGAACGAACGGATCGTGCGGCCGCTCGCATCCATGACGTCGAGAGTGACCGGACCGTTAGGCGCGCGCGCGAACCAGTAGTCGATCTGCGCGCCCATGGGCGGATATTGCGGGTCCGCCGGGCTCGCACGATTCGATTCGACACCTCCAAAGCTGCCGCGATAGCGGAAGCGCACGGCCTCGCGCGGTGAGTACAGGTGCGCCGCGGCGTTGACGTTGGCGTCGGCGATCTGGTGCAGCGGCGTC
>CBQVAZ010000156.1:0-7554 GCA_967720205.1 uncultured Gemmatimonadaceae bacterium
GCTTGGAAGCTAACCTAACGACACATGGCGTAGCTCAGTCATTTGACCTTCGCCGCGGCAAGTAGTAGCTTTGGGTAGAATGTCGACCCAAAGCGAAAATAGCGAGCGACTGGCGCTGCAGCAGGGCACGCTCGACTTGCTCATTCTGCGCACGCTCCTCTTTCGCCCGGAACACGGGCAAGGCATCGCGCGCACGATTCAACGAAGCTCGGACGAGGTCATTCTCGTGGAGCATGGCTCGTTGTATCCGGCGCTGCAGCGGCTCGAAGCGCAGCGACTGATACACGCCGAATGGGGCGTGTCCGACAACGGTCGCCGCGCGCGCTACTACGAGTTGACGCCGCGCGGACGCAAGCACTTAGCCGCCGAAGCGAGCCGCTGGCGCACTATGACAGCCGCCATTGGACGCGTGCTGGGTCCCTCTCTCGCGGAAGGCTAAGCGCCATGTGGTTCAGAAAGCGCTCTGACCAGGACTTCGCTGAGGAAATCGCGGCGCATCTCGAGATCGAGACGGATCGGCTGATGGCCACCGGTATGTCCTTACAGGATGCGCGCGCCGCCGCCGCTCGCGCGTTTGGAAACAGGACAACCGCACGCGAGCGCTTTCACGAGTCGCGTGTACGAGTTCCCATGGAGCAGCTCACGCAGGACGTGCGCTATGCGGCGCGCGCGATGCGCCGCACGCCAGGCTTCGCGGTCGTTGCGACGCTCTGCCTAACGATTGGCATCAGCGTCAACACGGCGGCGTTCAGCTTTCTGAATACAGTCATGTTCCGCGACTTCCCGGGTGTCGTGCGCCAGAACGATCTCGCCAGCGTGCGAATCGGCTGGGAGACGAGGTGGGGACGTTCGAGCCCGGAATACGCCTCGATAGTGGACTGGGAGATGCTGCGTTCCAACTTGCCGGCATTCTCCGGCATCGCGGCGTTCAACAACCTGCAACTCTCCGTGCGCGTCGATGGTGAGCCACAAGCCGTTCGCGGCGATTTGGTGTCGAACAGTTTCTTCGACGTGTTAGGCACCCGCCCCGCCGTCGGTCGGTTCATGAGTGTGAAAGACGATGCGCGCGACGTCGACCAGATGGTCGTGATCAGCTACCGTTTCTGGAAACGGGCGTTCGCTGGGCGGCCGGACATCGTCGGGCAGGTGGTGACGATAGGCACGCGCAGCTTCACGGTTATCGGTGTCGCGCCAGAGGGATTTTTTGGTCTCTACCCTGGCGAAGTCATCGACCCGGATATTGGCGCGCCAGAACTTTTCGTTCCGCTCGCTGCAGCGCGGTTCCTGCGAACGGAATCCGCAACATCGACCACAACGGCTGCACTCGACGATCGCTGGTTGCAGGTCTTCGGACGACTGCGCGAAGGTGCCTCACTCGCTGAGGCCGAAGCGCAGGCAAATGCCGTTGCGGCGCGGATTGCCGCCGCCTATCCCGTGGAGCGGAAGAACGCGTTCGCGGTAGTGCGCGCAGGTGGAGACCGCGCGAAGGATACCGCCGAAATGATCAGCGCGATGCTGTTCGTCATGGCAGTGCCGGCGGTCATTCTCCTCGTCGCGTGCGCGAACCTGGCCAACCAACTTCTCGCCAGATCCATTCAACGCAGTCGTGAAATTGGTGTGCGCCTGTCGATTGGCGCGACTCGCGCGCGCGTCGTGCGTCAGCTGCTCGTCGAGTCGGCGTTGCTCGCCATCACCGCGAGCGCCATTGGCATTGTACTGGCGCGTTGGTTGCTCGATGCGATTCGCGCGTGGGTGCTCGCGCTTCCGTTCCGCATTGCGATCGACGTGCGAGTGTTGCTCTTCACGATCGGTCTCGCACTCGTTACCGCCTTGGCATTCGGACTGGCGCCGGCACTTCGCGCCACACGCTCCGATCTTACCAGTGCACTCAAAGACGGCGCACCGGGTAGCGGTTATCGTCGCTCACGGCTGCGCAACGCACTCGTCGTTGTGCAAATCGCTGCCTCGCTCGCGATGATCGCGGTCTCGAGCGTTTTCGTGCGAGTAGCACAGCGTCCACCGTCAGCATCCCTCGATGGACTGGCGCATCGATCGCTGCTCGTCTCCGTCAACCTCGACCTGCTTGGCTTTGATTCACTGACCGGGCGGGTCTATCAAAGTCGCGTGTTGGAGCGGTTGAGTCATCTACCAGGTGTAGCGGCAGCAGGCATGGCGCCGTTCGCGATGTTCGACATGCTCGGTGGGCATCCGATAACAGAGCCCGGCCAGGACACGAGCAACGCTTGGTTCTATGACGTCGCGGAAGTCTCGGGCGCGTGGTTCGACGCGACGAACAACCGACCTGTGCGCGGCCGGCTCTTCTCTGACGCCGAGCTCGTTAGGCTTCCGTCCGTGGCGGTTGTGGATGAAGAATTCGCGCGCCGATTTTGGGGTGCGTCGGAACCGCTCGGAAAGACGCTGCGAATTGGCGCGGACTCGTCGGCCAGATTCCTGACAGTTGTTGGTGTCATTCCCACTCGGCAGGAAGCGATGTTCCGACAGCCCGAGGGGTTGGTCGTCATTCCGGGTACTGCGCAGTACAACGGACGCGCCTTTTTCTACGTCCGCACCGTCAGCAGCTCAGAGAGCATGCTTGCCGGCGTACGCGAGGCTGTGCGCATTATCGATCCTCGCGTCCCCATTTTGTGGGTGCGTACGCTCGAGGACGTCGGCGCGCACGACGTGGCGCCACTTACGATGCTCGCATCCGGCCTCGCGTCGCTCGGGTCTGTTGCACTTGCCCTAGCTACGCTCGGGCTGTTCGGCGTGCTGTCGTTCATCGTGGCGCAACGGCGATACGAGATCGGAGTGCGCATCGCGCTCGGCGCGCGGCGCTTCGACGTAGCGTGGATGGTCGCGAGACAAGCGTTAGGTCTCAGCGCCGTTGGCATCGTCGCAGGGACGCTGCTTGCGGTCGCCGTGGTGACGCTGCTCCGGGCGTTGATTCACGGACTCCAGCCGCTCAATCTGTTATCGTTCGGGACGATGGCGGGGACGATGGTTATCGTCGCACTGCTCGCGAGCGCTGTGCCGGCGCGGCGCGCGGCGTCGGTAGACCCGATGAAGACGCTGCGCACGGAGTGAGCGTGAACGAGGAATGTTGAACGTCGCTGCTCGCCCTAACGAGATATGGCGCTCGTTGTCTTCCTAAGAGGCGTCAATGTTGGCGGACACAGGACGTTCCGCCCGAGCGTCCTCGCGCAAAAGCTGAGCAAGTATGACGTCGTGAATGTGGGCGCTGCCGGCACGTTCGTCGTCCGTAAACCAGGAACTCGAACGAAGTTCCGTACGGAATTGCTCAAGCAGCTGCCGTTCGAGACGGCGGTCGCGCTTTGCGACGGCCGTGATCTGGTTCGCCTAACGAAGGAGAAACCATTTGGAACGGCGCCGGCGCGCCCTGACGTTGTGCGTTTCGTGAGCGTCCTGTCGAGAGCCGGCCGCGTCCTCCCTTCCATTCCGCTCGCGCTTCCGCCCGACGGCCACTGGTTGGTACGAGTCATCAAAGCGCAGGGCCGATTCATCTTCGGAGAGTACCGCCGTCACATGAAGACCATCGGCTACCTCGGCCAGCTCGACAGATTATTCGGTGGGAAGGCGACGACGCGGAATTGGAACACGATCCTCGCGATCGTGCGGATTCTGCAAGGCGCGGAAAAGGGCGATCGCTGACGTCTTCATCGAGCGGGCCTCATTCTCGTTAGGAATCACGCTGCACGCGGCGTCAGATCACGACGCGTCTGGCGGGCCCGCCCGAGACACATCAGTTTGTTTGTCAGTCATCCAACAATCTGGAGGCCAGATGCAACGGCTTGGTGTCCTTTTCCTCTGCGCCCTCTCCTCCGCCGGCGCACAGGCGCCATCAGCGTCCGCCAGCTGGGACGTCACGCAACCGCGGGGCCGCACGAGAGAGATCGACTTCACGACGAGCGAAGGCACCTGGACCTCGGTCGACGTCTCTCCCGATGGCACGTGGATCGCGTTCGACTTGTTAGGCCATATTTATCGGATGCCGATCGCCGGCGGCGCGGCGGAATGCCTAACGCAATCGAGCGGCATCGCGATCAATGTCCAGCCCCGGATCTCTCCTGACGGGAAATACATCGCGTTCATCTCAGACCGCAAAGGCCAGATGAACGTTTGGGTCATGGACTCGGACGGGAAGAATCCAGTTTCCGTGCTGCTCGATAACAAGTACGAGTACCGCTGGCCCGGATGGTCCGCAGACGGACGCTTCGTCGTGGCGGTCAAGCGGCCGCCGTTCACAGTCACCGGCTTCAACTCGCTCGTCCTGCTGAGCCGCGCCGGCGGGAGTGGCGTCGAGCTTCTGAAAGGTGAGAACGGTCGCAATCCGTATCGTGCGAGCGTCTCGGCGGACGGACGCTTCGTTTACTATGACGTCTACACGAGCGCACCTAACGTGGCGCGCGGCCGCACGGACGCGTTGCGCGGCGCAATTCAGCTGCATCGGCTCGATCTCGAGACCGGCCTCGTGCGGCCGATCACGGCTGGGGAAACGGAACAGGGTAACGCCGATCATCCGTCCAGCGGCGGCGCATACGCGGCAGAACCGAGCCCGGATGGGCGCTTCCTCTCCTTCATTCGCAAGGTCCCAGGCGGCACGCTGAACTACAAAGGACAGCGCTACGGGCCTCGATCCGCGCTCTGGATCCGGGATCTCGTGAGTGGCGCCGAACGCCTGGCGATGGATCCGGTCGAAATGGACCTCTCGGAAGCGAGCTTCCCTCTCGACGGCACGTACCCGTCGTACAAATGGACGCCGGATTCCAAAGCGATCGTGATACACCAGGGCGGCAGGATCCGGCGTCTCGACCTAACGAGTGGGGCGGTGTCCCTTGTTCCGTTCTCGGCTCGCGTCCAGCGCACGATCTCCGAGCAACCTTGGATTCAGAATCGACTGACGGACGGACCCGTCGACGTTCGATTCCTCCGCTGGGCGTCCTCGTCGCCGGATGGAAAGACGCTCGCCTTCCAGGCCGTCGGACGAGTCTGGCTCATGGATCTGCCTAACGGACAACCGCGACGGTTAACGTCCGAATCGTTCGCGCCTCACGAATTTCATCCGGCGTGGTCACCCGATGGACAGTCCATTGCCTTCACGACGTGGCAGGACGAGCAGCGCGGCGCCCTTTGGGTAACGAGTGCTCGAGGAGGCACTCCTCGACGCCTAACGCGCGAGCCTGGCGAGTTCGCCAATCCGGCCTGGACGCCGGATGGTCGCGAGCTCATCGTGGCGCGCGGCGCGGGCGCAACAGCGCGCGGGCAGACGATGCTGCGTAATCCATACTTCGACCTGGTGCGCATACCGGTCGAGGGAGGAGAGGCGCGCTTCGTCGTGCAGATCGGACGCAGCGTTGAGCCGTACACACGACGGAGCGAGCTGGTGCGGCCGAGTGTCGGCGCGAATGGTCGCATTTACTTTGTCGAGCTGAAGCCGGTGGCTGCACGAGAAGGCGAACGCCCACAGAGCTCGACGGAAGTCTTCTCCATCCGGCCCGATGGCTCCGATCGCGTCATTCACGCCCGCATTGCCAACGCCGGCGACGCTGCCGTGTCGCCTAACGGCAAATGGCTCGCGTTTGTCCAGGGGATGAATGCCTACCTCGTCCCCATCCCCGCGAGCGGCGCCGCCGCCGCGGTGCCGAGCATCGATCGCCGCGGCGGCGAGCTTCCCGTGACGTCGCTTACGACCGAGGGAGGGATCCATCCGCGCTGGCGCAACAACGATGTCGTGGAGTTCACAAGTGGCAACAGGGTCTTCGTGTATAACACGTCCACGGCGCGAGTGGACACGATCACCGTGCGGCTATCGCAACCGCGTGCTCTGGCTCCGGGTGCCGTCGCTCTCACCGGTGCTCGCATCATCCCGCTCAATCGCCAACCGGTGATCGAAAACGGCACTGTCGTCGTCAGAGCGGGGCGCATCACCTGCGTCGGGCAGTGCTCCACGAGCGGTGTCGATCGTGTCATCAGTGCGTTAGGCAGGACGATTATTCCGGGTTTTGTCGACGTTCACGCGCACCATGACCACGGTCACCTCGGGATGATACCGGCGCACAACTTCGAAAGCTCTGTCTATCTCGCTTACGGCGTCACGACGACGTTCGACCCATCGCCAACGTCAATCGATCCTTTCGCGTCGAGTCAGCTCGTCGAGACCGGTCAGACGATCGGTCCGCGCATGTTCACCTCGGGTGAGACACTCACGAACGGGGAAGATGTCACCACGCGGGACGTAACGAGTCTCGAAGCCGCAATGAGCGAGGTCGGCCGCCGAAAGTCGTGGGGCGCGCCAATGCTCAAGCAATACCTTCAGCCGACCAGGTTCCAAAGACAATGGGTCGTGGAGGCAGCGCGCCAGCTGAACATTCGGACAACGGCGGAAGGGAGCGCGGACCTGTACCACAAACTCAGCATGGTGATGGACGGACATACCGGTGGTGAACACCTAACGGTGCAGGCACCGCTCTACAGTGACGTCCTGAACTTCATGGCGAAGGCACGCTATGTCTATTCGCACACGCCGCTTGTCAGCGGCGCCAGCGCCTGGAACGAGGAATACTTCTGGCAGGAAGGGCCTCCACTCTGGCAGGATACCAAACTGCAACGATGGATCCCGTGGCGAGAGCTGATCCCGCACACGCGGCGATTCGTCATGCGACCGGAAACCGACTATACGAAGGACATCGTGGCACAGACAGCCGCCGACCTGCTGGCGTTAGGCGGTTATTCCGCGATCGGTTCTCACGGTCAGCAGCACGGACTCGGTTCTCACTGGGACGTGTGGATGCTCGCGAAAGCCGCCGGCGCGATGGCCGCACTCGAAGTGGCGAGCATGCACGGCGCGACCTTTCTAGGGATGGACGACGATCTCGGGTCGCTCAGCGTCGGGAAGCTGGGGGATTTGATGGTGCTCAACGGCAACCCCCTCACGAACATTCGCAACACAGCCAACATTCAGTACGTGATGAAGGGTGGAGTCCTCTACGACGCGAATTCGCTCGACGAGATCTGGCCCAAGTCAATTCCGTACGGGAACCATTACTGGGTGGTCCCCGAGATGTACCGGATTGACGAGAAACGGGTCGACGTGCCGCGTTAGGTAGCGATGAGTTCGCAGATACCCAGTGACATCACAGCGCTGCACGAGCAACTGGACGCCGCCATGCGCGACGCACGAGCGATCGTCGACGGACTGAGCGAGGAAGAAGGGACGCGACGGCCAAGACCCGGAGCGTGGAGCGTCGCTGAATGTTTCGATCACCTCGCGACGGCAAATCACGTATATCTCCGCGCGATGCAGCAGCCGGCGGATCGGGCTCGCGCGCAGGGACGCCGTCGCACTCGGCCGGCGACACCTGGGCTGGGTGGCCGTTTGTTCATATTCTCGCTAGAGCCGCCGCCGAGGTGGTGGTCAAAGCTTAGAGCCCCGCGAAAGATTCGGCCGCGCGAGTCGCCGCCGCTTGCTGACGCATTCGCCAGCTTTGTCGCATCGCAGGCCGACGTGCACGCGTTCCTACGTTCGCACGGCGATCT
>CBQVAZ010000157.1:0-7493 GCA_967720205.1 uncultured Gemmatimonadaceae bacterium
GAAAACGCAGCGCCTTTTTGGGCAGTCAGGAGGCGACGCCGCGAAAGTCGTAGGGTGGATGGTGCACGCCACGATCCGTCACGATCGCCGTGATCAACTCGGCGGGGGTCACGTCGAACGCCGGATTGAGCGCTGCCACGCCTAACGGCGCCGACGGTGCGCCCAGAAATGCGCGGACTTCGTTAGGATCTCGTGCCTCGATCGGAATGTCGGCGCCCGAGGCGGTGTCGGGGTCAATCGTCGAAGTGGGCGCCGCAACGTAGAACGGGAGGCCGTGGTGTCGAGCGAGCACGGCCAGCCCATACGTCCCGATCTTGTTGGCGACGTCGCCATTGGCCGCGATGCGGTCCGCACCGACGATCACCAGATCGATCTTCCCCGTTCGCATGAGCGAAGCGATGGCGCTGTCCGTTGCCACGGTGACTGGAATCCCGGCGCGTTCGAGCTCCCAGGCCGTAAGCCGGCTTCCCTGAAGGAGCGGCCGAGTTTCGCTGGCGATCACCTGGACGCGGCGTCCGGTTTCGTGCGCCAGATAGATCGGAGCGAGCGCCGTCCCGATTCCTGTCGTTGCGAGCGCGCCCGCGTTGCAGTGTGTGAGCACTCGCGCGCCATCCTCGAGCAGCCCCAACGCGTGCTCGCCGATGCGACGGCACATCGCCATGTCATCCGCATGGAGCGCATCGGCTGTTCGGCGCAATGCCATGGCAACGCCTAACGCTTCACCTTGCGTGCTGCGCGCGCGCTCCAGCATGCGATCGATCGCCCAGCCCAGGTTCACGGCGGTCGGTCGAGTGGCTCGGAGCCGCTCGGCGACCATGCTAAGCTCGCGGTCGAAGACGTCGCGTGGAAGCTCGACGCGCCGTTGCATCACGCAGGCGATTGCCATCGCGGCGAAGATGCCGATCGCGGGCGCGCCGCGGACCGCGAGCGTCCGGATCGCGCCGCAGAACTCATCCAGCGTGGCGATATCACGTTCGACGAGGCGCTCGGGCAGCTCACGCTGATCGATGATGCGAACAGAGTGACCATCCAAAGACCAGCGAACGGACGTAACCGCAGTATTCGCGGGCAAGTGTATTCGGCTGAGTGTTCAATTAAAGCTCTCAGCTGACGGCTCACAGCCACCAGCTGTCAGCAGAAGGCCAAAGCAAGTACTCAAAGCTTTCGTCGCAAAATACATTGAACCAGCCTCCTTCGACCTGTCTCGACTCGATGACCTATTCCTCGCTCACTTTCGCCGTCGCGGACCGCGTGGCGACAATCACTGTCAATCGCCCCGACAAGCTCAATGCGCTGAACGCGACGACGCTCACGGAGCTGGACCGCGCGATGGATGAGGCGCGCGACCGGTCCGACGTCGGGGGCGTGATTCTGACTGGCGCGGGCCGCGCATTCATCGCCGGCGCCGACATCAGCGAGCTGTCGCGTCTCACGCCGCTGCAGGCGAAACAGAGCGGTCTCCGGGGTCAGGGAGTGTTTCGCAAGTTCGAGGTGTCGCCCAAGCCTGTGATTGCGGCCATCAACGGCTTCGCGTTAGGCGGCGGCTGCGAGCTGGCCATGGCGTGCCACGTACGCATCGCGGCTGAAGCGGCAAAGTTCGGACAGCCGGAAGTGAAGTTAGGCATCTGCTGCGGATATGGCGGCTCGCAGCGGCTCCCGCGCATCGTGGGGCGCGGACGCGCGTTGCAGCTCTTGCTCACGGGCGAAACGATCGACGCGCAGGAAGCCTATCGCATCGGGCTCGTGAACAAGGTTGTCCCCAACGATGAACTGCTCCCCGCGGCGAATGCGATGCTGCGGCAGATGCTCGCGAACGCGCCGCTCGCGCTCGCCTATTCCATTGAGGCTGTCGACCGCGGACTCGACGTGCCCCTGCAGGACGGACTGAATCTCGAGGCTAACCTGTTCGGCCTTCTCTTTGGAACCAGCGACGCCGGCGAAGGGACGCGCGCGTTCGTGGAGAAGCGCGCTGCTCAGTTCACCGGCGCCTAGTCGACGCGATGGACGCGGCCGTGGCAGATCGAGTCGTAGCGCGGGACGCGCGGGACGTTACGCTGCTCTCGTTAGGTGCTCGCCAGTTTCGCAATCTGGCGCGCGTCGAGCTGGAGCTGCCGCCGCAGGGTGTTGCGATCGTCGGCGATAACGGGCACGGCAAGACGAACCTGCTGGAGGCGATCGCGTACTTCGCCGTCATGCGCTCGGTGCGCGGCGTGCGCGATCGCGATCTTCTGCGCTTTGGGGAGAAGGCCTTTTCAGTCAGCGCTGTGGCCGAAGGCGGCGCGACGACGCTGGGCGCCGGCGAGATGCGCATCACCGTCGGATTCGAGATTGGTGCTGGCACGTCGCGTAAGCAGGTGAGCGTCGACGGCGTGCACGTGCCGCGACTGGCCGACGTATTCGGCGCGATTCCGTCTGTCGTCATCGCGCCGAGAGACGTCGCGCTCGTGGCCGGCGCGCCGGGAGAACGACGCCGCTATCTCGACGTGCTGCTCGCCATGACCGACCGGCGCTATCTCGCGGCGTTGCAGCGTTACCGCGCGGCGCTGGTTAGGCGCAACGCCACGCTGCGTCGCGCTGCCGTTCGTTCGGACACACGACGCGACGCGGGCGACGAGATCGCCGTGTGGGACGGCGCGCTGGCCGAAGCCGGCGCGACGATTCGCGCCGCGCGGGCCGAGTGGCTGCATGCCAACGCCGCTCGCGTTGCGGCGTTCTGTGCAGCGATCGGTGAACGGGAGCGCGTGAGCGTGCGCTATGCGGCGCGGCCGGAAATACCCGCGGAGGCGCAGGGCCCTGGGCACAAAGACATCCTGCGCGAGCAACTCGCGCACGCGCTGGCGGACGACCGCCCGCGCGACATCCGGCGGCAGTTGACGCACGCGGGTCCGCACCGGGATGACCTGGCAATTTCGTTAGGTGGCCACGCGCTCCGGCTCGTGGGGTCGGCCGGGCAGCAGCGCACCGTCGCCATCGCCCTGCGCCTCGCCGCGCGCGAGACGATCCGCGATGCGATCGGACGTCTGCCGATCATGCTGCTCGACGACCCGTTCGCCGAGCTGGACGCGACCCGCACGTCGCGTATTCTGGACTTGTTACGCGGAACGATCGGCGACGGACATGGTCTCGGCCAATGCGTCATCGCGATCCCGCGCGTGGCCGAGCTTCCGGGCGAGCTGGCGCCGCTGCGTCGCCTAACGATTCGCGATGGCGTGCTGAGCGAATGACGAAGCGCGACAAGAAGCCGGAGCGCGTGCATGAAGTGCTGGATCGCGTGCTGGAACGGGGCGGTTTCGCCGGGCGTCTCAAGCAGAGCCGCGTCGTCGAGGAGTGGGCGCAGCTCGTCGGCGATCATATCGCAGAAGTCACGCGCGCCGAAGTCGTGGGTCCGAACGGCGTCCTGGTCGTGAGCGTGAAGACGAACGCGTGGATGACCGAGCTGGCGCTTTTGGAGCCTGAAATCCTCGCCACGGTCAACCGCGCGACGCCAGCTCATCCGATCGAGAAGATCCGCTGGCAGCTCATGCGCTAAGCCAAAGCTGAACAATCGGTTAGGTAGCGATTGACGGGTTGCTTTTGGGCCTCCCGCTCGCTTAGGTTTGTGCATCTATAGAGCCGCGCGTTTCGGCCTTCTTTCGGAGCCCTCAGATCACTCTGACCTCCGACCTCAGACCTCCGACCGAGTACATGGCCAAACCCGACGAGAAAAACGGGAAAAACGGCGCGAATTACGACGCCGGCAACATCCAGGTTCTCAAGGGGCTTGAAGCGGTCCGCAAGCGACCGGGCATGTACATCGGTTCGACTTCCTCACGTGGTCTGCACCACCTCGTGTTCGAAGTCGTCGACAATTCGATCGACGAAGCGCTGGCAGGATTCTGCGACCGCATCTCGGGCATCATCCACGCAGACAATTCAATAACAGTCGACGACAACGGCCGAGGCATTCCGGTCGATCTGCATCCGACCGAGAAGATTCCCGGCGTCGAGCTCGCGATGACCGTGCTGCACGCGGGCGGAAAGTTCGATAAGGACAGCTACAAAGTCTCAGGCGGTTTGCACGGCGTCGGTGTGTCAGTCGTGAACGCGCTCTCCGAAACGCTCAAGGTGTGGGTCAAGCGTGACGGCAAAGAGTACTACATGGATTTCTCGCGCGGCCACACGACCAAGAAGCTCACCACGTTAGGCAAGGTGAGTGCGAAGGAATCCGGTACGCGGGTTTGGTTCAAGCCCGATCCGGAGATCTTCACCGAGCTCACTTTCGACTACGCCATTCTCGCGGCGCGTCTGCGCGAGCTGTCATATCTCAACAAGGGCGTCGTCATCACGCTCACCGACGAGCGCGAGCAGCCGCCCAAGGTCGAGACCTTCCACGCGAAGGGCGGTCTCAAAGAGATGGTCCAGTTCCTGAACGAGAAGAAAAAGACGCTGCACCCCGAGATCCTCTACGTCGACACTGACAAAGACGGCATCGGCATCGAGCTCGCGCTGCAATACAACGATTCGTACGCCGAGCAGGTCTTCTCGTTCGTCAACAACGTCAACACGCACGAGGGCGGCACGCACCTCACCGGCCTCAAGGCAGCGCTGACGCGAACGATCAACAACTTCGCGGCCAAGAACAACTTCCTCAAGAAGGCCGACTTCACGCTCACTGGCGACGACGTGCGTGAAGGCCTGACGGCGATCCTCTCGATCAAGATCGCGGAGCCGCAATTCGAGGGACAGACGAAAACGAAGCTGGGCAACTCGGAGGCCGAATCCGCCGTCAAGACAGTCGTCAACGACTGGTTAGGCAACTACCTCGACGAGCACCCGCGTACGGCGAACATCATCGTCGAGAAAGCCGTGTCCGCAGCGCGGGCGCGCGAGGCGGCTCGTAAGGCACGCGACCTAACGCGCAAAAAGTCGGCGCTCGACGTCGGCAACCTGCCAGGCAAGCTGGCCGACTGCTCGCTGGACGAACCGTCGATGTGCGAGCTGTATCTCGTCGAAGGCGATTCGGCCGGCGGTACGGCGAAGAAAGGTCGCTCGCGCGAATTCCAGGCGATCCTGCCGCTGCGCGGTAAGATCCTCAACGTCGAGAAGGCGCGCATCGACAAGATCCTCTCGAACGAAGAGATCCGGACGATCATCACGGCGATCGGAACGGGGATCAAGGACGAGTTCCAGCTCGAGGGAGCACGCTACCACAAGATCATCATCATGACGGACGCGGACGTGGACGGCGCGCACATCCGCACGCTCCTGCTCACGTTCTTCTTCCGGCAGATGCAGCAGTTGATCGACGCAGGATACATCTACATCGCGCAGCCGCCGCTTTATCGCGTCGCGAAAGGCAAGGAAGAGTTCTATGCGTACGACGAGAAGGAACGCGAGGAGATCGTGCAGCGGTTAGGCAACGGCGATGGTCGCGGCAACGTCAACATCCAGCGCTACAAAGGCCTGGGTGAGATGAACGACGATCAGCTCTGGAAGACGACGATGGATCCGGAGCGCCGCACGCTATTGCGTGTGAGCATGGACGACGCGGTGATGGCCGATCAGGTGTTCCAGACGCTGATGGGCGACGAAGTGGAGCCGCGTCGCGCGTTCATCGAACAGAACGCGCGCTTCGTCAGTAACCTGGACATTTAGCTTTTGGTCGGCACACTGCGCATGCGCAAAGCATGCGCGATTGTCCGCACGTTTGGGCGCCAGCCTGGGAGAACCGCGGTCATCGCGATCTCCTCGATCGCTGAGAGCACTAGTACAGTCGCCCCTACCCTAACGGGCCATGTAACGCCTAACGTGACAAAGAGAAGGGCGGCGAGACCGAGCAAGACACCCGCCGACCGCGCCGCAATGGTGTGATACGCCGTGAGTCGCCTGTATTTCACGTAGCCTACCACGATGGGAATGACATACGCCAAGATGATCACGACGACCGTCATCCACTCGCTCTCTCGGAACCGCGGATACACGTACAGAGCGGCGACCGGAGCGGTGAGATAGACGGCGGCATCGGCGATGCTGTCGAGCCGCGCGCCGAACGCCGTTGCCTGGCCTAACGCGCGCGCGATGCTGCCGTCGACCAAATCCGTAAGCAGGGCGTAGCCGAGCAGCCACGCGAACCAGCCCGGCTCTCGGCGCCACGCGCTCAGCAGCATGAGCGGCACTGCGACGAGACGCGACGCCGTGAGCGTGTTCGCGAACGTCACAGTCGAACGAGCCTTACTGTCGCGCCGGTTCCTTCGCGTAGCGGAACAGCTGCAGCGCGAACACGACGTGAGCTGCGATGACGGCGGCGCAGATCATCCCAACGATGATGGCGCTCAGGACAAAGTGCGTGGTGTCGATGCCGCCGCCACGCACGGGACGCGCCACGTAGACCGTCAACAACCAGAGCGCGAACGTGCCCGCGCTCACACCCAGTGCACCTAACGCGGCCAGTCTAGCGTACGGCTTGATGTCAAAGTCGAGAGGTAGGTTCATTGGGGCACTATCGGTTCGCTGCTCGTAGCGCGCAAGCCCTTCGGCCGGCATGCCTCCCCGCTGCTCCAGGTAATGTGCAGCGCCGCGTGCGCCGGACTACGGTCACCGCTTGAATCGCTCGACATGTTCGACTCGCCACGGCAGAAAGCCCGTGATCTTTCTCGCGTGAACTCGAACAGTGTCGACGCTGCCACCTTGGGCGACACTGAAGTCGAGCGTCGACGTCCAGTTCAAGCCGAAGAGTCCCTGCGCGCGCGTGCGAAGCAACTCGAGGTTCGCGTTAGGGCCGCTCTGTGCGACGACAGCGCGTGTAGCTGCATCGACTGGAAACATACTGAGCGACGCCGCAAGGAGGTTCGCCGCGAGAACAACGAATACGGCGACGGCAGCGAGCAGCAGCCGTTTTGTTCGGCGCGCCATGGGCGCGTGTCTTCGCGCTAGGGAGATGGATGCGAGCGCCACTCGCGCGCGTTCTTTGTCCTCCAGCAGCAGCATGAGCTTGTGCCGATCGGACCACAATAGCACGCCCAGTAGAATCGTGTACAGCAGGGCCATGTACTTCACGGCCGGGTAGCCGTATGCAAAGTCCATCGCTGTGATATTGAGCGAGACGGCAAAGAGCGCCGCGGCGCCGATCGTCGCCGTGCGTGGGATCATGAGAAGAATGGCCGGAATGAGCTCGAAGAGCCCCGTTAGGCGGCCGTAGAACTGGGAGTATCCGAAGAACGCCCACACGAGCGACGTTCCATCAGTCGTCTTCTTGTCGATCACCCAATCGCCATAGTTGTACTGGCCGCCGAGCACCTTGAGCAGCCCGTACATGGCGAAGATCAGCCCGAGGGCGATCCTTATTACCGTCAGAGCGACGGCCCAGCGTGGCCGCGCGCTCACTGCTTGGGAGAATCGGGATTGCTCGCCATTTCGACGCCCGGCCTGGCGACGCTGGCCACGCTTTTGGGAACAACGGCCACGGCACGCACCGGTCCACCCGATCCGCCTTCGATCTTCATCGGCAGCGCGAA
>CBQVAZ010000158.1:0-7465 GCA_967720205.1 uncultured Gemmatimonadaceae bacterium
TTCCAGCACGTGATCCAGCGTCGTGCCGCGCACGCCGTGCCGCAGTGCCACTCGCTCCGCAGCTCGTCCGTGCACCCACGCTCCCGCGGTCGCGCTGAGGAACGGATCGCCAGTTTGGGCCAGGAGCGTCGTGATGATGCCACTCAGCACGTCGCCGCTCCCCGCCGTCGCGAGAACCGGGTTCCCGGTGGCGCTCACTGCCACACGGCCGTCGGGCGCGCTTATGACGGTCGGCGTACCCTTGAGGAGCACCACGGCGCCGAGTGAGCGCGCGAGAGACAGCCCCACGTCGAAGCGTTCCTGCTCGACCCGCTCGCTGCTCTCTCCCGTTAGGCGCGCGCACTCCGCAACGTGCGGCGTCACCACCGTCGGCCGTCCACCAAGGAGACCGCGCACCGAGTCCATCTGTTGCGCGGTGTGCGTCAGCGCATCGGCGTCGAGGACCACGGGACACGACGAGTTCGCCAGCATGCGCTCCATGGCGTTGCGAGACGCATTCGTTAGGCCCAGTCCCGGCCCGACGCACAGCGCGTGCGCCCAGGATGCGATCGCTTCGGCGCTGGCGTCGTCGCCGGGCCAGCGCGCGGCTGTAGAAGCTACCGCCGAGCCCTGCACGGCCGGCATGCTGACCCCCTCCCCCACGAGCCGCGTCATGCCGGCGCCACTGCGTTGAGCACCGGCGGCCGCGAGGATCGTGGCCCCGGCGAGGCCCTCTGCTCCTCCGACGAATGCGATCCGGCCGCGTGTCCCCTTGTGCGCGTCCGCGGGAAACGGCGGCGACGCGCGCCGCGCGTCCGTAGCTTGCACGAGCTCCGGCGCGCCGTCGTCCAGCTCGTTATGCGTCCCCAAGCCGATGTCGATGACGACGATTTCCCCAGCCGCGGCCCGCGCCAGCAGTAGACCACGCTTGATCGTGCCGAACGTGATCGTTAGGTCCGCCACCACGGCGTTTGTGTCGTCGCCAGTCGTGGCGTCGAGCCCGGACGGAACATCCAGCGCAACAAGCGCCGCACCTTGAGCGCGCTGCGTACTCATTGCCTCTAAGGCGCCGGCAACCTCGCCCCGCGGAGTCCCCTTCGCTCCAGTTCCAAGGACCCCGTCGACGACGATACGCTCACTCCCGCTGACCTCGGCGAAGCGACCTTGTGCCAGCGCATGCGCGCGCTCGGCACGGGCGTCGTCGGTGCGTGGCTCTCCCAGCGAATGAACGGTGACCTGCACGCCGCTGTTCACGAGGGCTGAAGCGACCACCCAGGCATCGCCGCCATTGTTGCCCGGGCCAGCGAACACGGCCACGCCGCCCGTTAGGCGATCGCGATATTTTGCGGCAAGCTCGTGTGCCGCAGCGACTCCAGCGCGCTGCATGAGCGCTCGCGAAGGAATCCCAGCCGCGATCGCAGCGGCATCGCGACGTGCGGCATCATCTGCGGTCACGACGCGGAGGACCATGAGTTGTGTGGTGAGGGAGGCGCCCGGGATGCGCCGGAGTGGGGGAGTCGCCGGCTATTTCGTCGACTGACCGAGAGCTCGACCGTAGCTCAGTTCGCCGTTGTCAATGCGGATATTGAAGCCGCAATCAGGATTGTTGCAGACCCACGCCTTGAATGTGATTGGCGCTCCGTCTCGGCCGTAGTCGCTCATCGGCAGTAGCGTCCCCTTCTGACATTTCCTGCAGCCCGGCAGTTCCCCGAGTTGCGCCACAGTGCCTCCGATTCCTGTCATCGATTCGACCGCCTGCTCGTTAGGTAGCGTTTACGTGAGATTGGCCGTGCTCCACGGATACTCATTGCCGAAAGCGCCGTCGAAATCGAACACGTCTACGAAGTCGAGCCGCGTGTCCGAGGCTTGACTCATCAGCAATCCGAGATCGACAAGTGTGAAAACGACATCGCCCAGGTCGGCCGAGCGGAAGATGCCCCAATGCGCCAAAACACTCCGGGCGAGTACTCCATAGCGCTCGATCGCAAGATCGCGACAAGCGAGCGCAAGTTCCCGGCCGTCGATGTGTCGCCGTGTGGAGAGACGGGCCTGGTGGTACTCAAGGGCCGCGAGCACGAAGAGGTAGGCGTGTTCGTGGAACCGCTGCTCGCGGAGGCGGATCATGTCCATGATCCCGTCTCGAAAGACCTGCTGTTGGCTCACGTCTTCAGGGTGCTTTGTGTGAGGATATGACCCAGTTCGAGATACTCATCCCCTCCCGGCTACGCCGACGACAATCTGAGCCTTCGTAGGCCGCCGCACAACCCAGTGGTGTCGCACTTAGCCCCTTGCACTGTGAGGATTTAGCCTACGTCCCTCAGGCGGACCAAGTCTGGACTCGGGAGAACCCCAATTGGTTCCCCGCCTAGCGACACAGAACTTCGCAGGCCGCTCAGGCAGCCGAGTGACCGCTCGGCCGGCGAATGCCTAACGAGCGACGTTTTCGCGCGCGCGCCCTCTCGCGTGCCCGTGACGCATTCGCCCTGAGCCTCATCTGCCTTCGGCGATCACGGCCGCTCAGAGCTTCGCGCCTCGCCAAACAATTGCCGCTTCGCCATACTCCGGCCGCCAACCGACTAACGAACCGAATGTCCGCTGACCTACTCTCGCTGGCTGGTCGCGTGGCCGTCGTCACAGGCGGCTACGGAGTGCTTGGCGGGAGTTTGGCGTCAGGCCTGGCGGCTGCCGGAGCCCGGATCGCCGTGCTTGGCCGGCGCGGCGATGCGGCGGCCGCGAAGGTCGCCGAGATCGGCAACGCAGGCGGTGAAGCGATGTCGCTGACCGCCGACGTCCTGGATGAGAATCAGCTGCGTGACGCTCTGGAGACGCTGCTCCGCGCGTGGGGACGTGTCGACATCCTCGTCAACGCCGCAGGCGGCAACGTCGCACGCGCGCGCAACGACGACCGCCCTGTTTTCGACGTACCGCTCGACGCCACTGAGGAGGTGCTGCGGCTCAATCTGCACGGCACGCTATTGCCGTCCCTCGTCTTCGGCGAAGCGATGGCGCGGCAAGGTTCGGGGGCGATCGTCAATATCTCGTCGATGGCCTCGATGCACGCGCTCAGCGGCGTGTTAGGCTATTCCGTCGCGAAGGCCGGCATCGACAGCTTCACGCGCTGGTTGGCCGTGGACCTCGCGCGCAGATACGGCGCTGGTCTGCGCGTGAACGCCGTCGCTCCCGGGTTCTTTGTGACGGAGCAGAATCGCGCCATTCTTGTGAACGCCGATGGGAGCCACACGGCGCGCGCGGAGCGGATCATCGCGCACACGCCGATGGCACGCTTCGGCAGGCCGGATGAGCTCACGGGTGCTGTACAGTGGTTGTGCAGCGACGCGGCCTCCTTCGTCACCGGCGCAGTTATCCCGGTGGACGGTGGGTTCAGCGTATTCAGCGGCGTGTAGTTAGGCACCCCATGCGCCATTTGTCTCTCGACGTGGCTGTCCAGGATCTGGACCTGAACGAAGACCGCTTCTTCGATCCCGACCCTGCCATCCGTGTCATCGCTCGCTCGATTTTCGAGGAGACACGCGACTTGCCAATCGTGAGTCCTCACGGCCACATCGATCCGCGGCCGCTCGCGCAGAACACAGCATTCCCCGAGCCGGCTGCGCTGATGATCCTGCCGGATCATTATATCCTGCGCATGCTGTACTCGTTAGGCATTCCGCTCGCGCGTCTGGGAGTTCAGCCGCTTCGCGGTGGCGATTTCGAAAAGGACCCTCGGACAATCTGGCAGCTACTCGGCGATCACTTCCACTACTTCCGAGGCACGCCTACCGCGATTTGGCTGAACTATCAGCTGCACCAGGTCTTTGGCGTCCGATCCAAGCTCGATGGCGGTTCGGCGCAGGTGATCTACGACGAGCTTCGCGAGAAGCTCGAATCTCCCGAGTTCTTGCCGCGCGCGCTGTTCGAGCGATTCAACATCGAGGTGCTCGCGACGACAGACGCGGCGACCGATTCGCTCGAGAGCCATGCAGCGATTCGCTCCTCCGACTGGCGCGCGCGTGTGATTCCCACCTTTCGTCCTGATGCACTACTGCACATCGCGTCGCCAGCGTGGCCGTCCGAGCTCGAGAAGCTGAACGCAGCGCACGGAAGCCCTGTCAGCGATTACGTGGAGTTTCTCCGCGCACTCGAAGGGCGCCGGACGTACTTCCGCAGCATGGGCGCTACCGCGACCGATCACGGCCTCGATGAGCCGTACACCAAACGACTGCCTAACGAGGACGCCGCACGTCTCTTCGATATGGCGCGATCTGGAAAGGCGTCCGCCGCCGATCAGCGGGCGTTCGAGGCGCACATGCTGATGGAAATGGCGCGCATGTCCTGCGAGGACGGCCTCGTGATGCAGCTGCACGCTGGTGCGCTGCGGGATCATAACCGCAGTCTTTTCGAGTCGTATGGGGCGAACATCGGTGCTGACATTCCGCGAGCCACCGAGTTTACGAAGAACCTGCGCGCGCTCCTGAACGCATACGGCAACGATCCTCGTCTGCGACTAATCCTCTTTACGCTGGACGAGTCCACGTATGCGCGAGAGTTGGCGCCGCTTGCCGGCCATTACCCTGCCGTTCGACTCGGGCCCGCGTGGTGGTTCCACGACAGCATCGAAGGGATGACGCGCTACCGCCAACGTACAACTGAAACAGCAGGCATCTACAACACCGCGGGCTTTAATGACGACGCGCGATCGTTCTGCTCGATTCCGGCGCGGCACGATCTGTCACGTCGAATCGATGCGAACTGGCTCGCCGGCTTGGTGGCGCGGCACATCATCGATGAAGCCGACGCACGTTCGATGGCCCGTGCATTGGCCTACGATCTCGCCAAGGACGCCTATCGCCTGAGCGAGAGCGAAAACGTTAGGCGACCTTCCGCGCAGAGCTGAGCGAGCGGTGTACATGACCTTTCGTTGGTTCGGGCCGAGCGACGCCGTGACACTTCCCAACATCAGGCAGATTCCTGGCGTGGAAGGCATTGTCGCCGCGTTATTCGAGATTCCTCCCGGCGATGTGTGGCCCAAGCACACACTCTCGCAGCTCGGCGAGCAAATCGAACGCCAAGGGTTTCGCTTCTCGGTCGTCGAGAGCATCCCCGTGCACGAGGACATCAAGCTCGGTCGCCCAACTCGCGATCGGTATATCGAGAATTACTGCCGCAGCGTGCAGCACATGGGCGAGCTGGGCATTCCAGTGCTGTGCTACAACTTCATGCCGGTCTTCGACTGGATGCGCACGGAGCTGACGCAGCGCCTGCCGGACGGCTCGATCACCATGTCGTACGACCACGGCGACCTCGCCCGGATCGATCTTTCCGGCGGCCTCACTGCGCTTCCCGCCTGGGCCGGCGCCTACGACGCCTCTTCGTTAGGTGCGCTCCTCGCCGCCTATCGAGACGTGGATGCCGAGCGGCTCTGGGAGAACCTGGCGTACTTCCTGGAGCGCGTGGCTCCCGCGGCCGCCGCGGCCGGTGTAAAACTGGCCATTCATCCGGACGATCCGCCGTGGCCGATCTTCGGCTTACCGCGCATCGTCACGGACGGCCCCGCGCTCGAACGGCTCGTCGGAATCGTCGACAGCCCAGCCAACGGCGTGACGTTCTGCACAGGTTCGTTAGGTGCCTTGCCGGCGAATGACCTTCCTGCGATGATCCGGCGGCTCGGTTCACGCGTGCACTTCATGCATTGCCGCAACGTTCGTGTGACGGCAGACCGCCAATTCCATGAGACGGCTCATCCTTCCCGATTCGGCAGCGTCGATATGCTTGCCGTGCTGCGAGCGTTGCGCGATGTCGGCTACACGGGTCCGATGCGCCCCGATCATGGCCGCATGATCTGGGGTGAACAAGGACGCCCGGGCTACGGCCTGCACGATCGCGCGCTCGGCGCGATGTACTTGCAGGGTCTGTGGGAAGCGTTAGGCCCCTTATCCAATGGAGGCCGCCGATCGTGAATGACGTCACGCAGGCGCTGGCCACGATACGAATAATCCCAATCATCGTCATCGAGGATCCGGCGAACGCAGTCCCCCTCGCGCGCGCTCTGCTCGAAGGCGGGATCTCCTGCGTCGAGATCACCTTTCGTACTTCGACAGCCGCTGAGGCACTGCGCCGCATAACTGACGAGTTTCCCGATTTGCTCGTCGGCGCGGGGACGGTGCTCACTCCGGTGCAAGCGACGTGGGCCAGAGCCGCCGGCGCGAAGTTCGTCGTCTCACCTGGTTTCAACGCGCGCGTCGTGGACTACTGCCTAACGCACGACATGCCGGTCTATCCGGGAGTGTGCACGCCCACGGAGATCGAAACGGCGCTGAACCGCGGCCTGCGAGTCGTGAAGTTCTTCCCCGCTGAGCCGATCGGCGGTCTGCCGTACCTCAAAGCGATCGCAGCCCCATACAGCGACATCGACTTCATCCCCACCGGCGGCGTGAACGCCAGCAACCTCGCCTCGTACCTGGCATTCAAGCGAGTGATCGCGTGCGGCGGATCCTGGATGGCGCCCGCGGAGTGGATCGCCCAGCAACGCTTCGACCGCATCACGGAAGAATCACGCGTGGCCAGCGCCATCGCGCGCGCGTCACGCGGGGAAACGGCATGACGCGCGTCGTGACGTTTGGCGAAATAATGCTGCGCCTCAAAGCGCCCGGCTTCGAGCGGCTCTTTCAGAGTCCACTGCTCGATGCGACGTTCGGCGGTTCCGAAGCGAACGTGGCTGTCTCGCTGGCGCAGTTCGGCGTGGACGCCCGCTTCGTTTCCGCTATTCCTGCCAACGCCATCGGCGACGCCTGCATCGCTGAGCTACGTCGCTATGGGGTCGACACAAGCACTGTTCGTCGTCAGGGTGAGCGGCTCGGCGTATACTTCCTGGAGAATGGAGCGAATCAGCGCGCATCCAGAGTCACATACGACCGCACCGGTTCCGCCATCGCGCTGGCCAAGCCTAACGATTTCGCATGGGACGATATCTTCGCCGACGCCGACTGGTTTCACATCAGCGGCGTAACGCCAGCTATCAGCGCTCAAGCCGCCGAAATTGCTCTCGCGGCGGCTGGCGCCGCACGCGCGAAGGGCCTAACGGTCTCTTGCGACTATAACTACCGAAAGAACCTGTGGCGTTACGGAAAACCTGCGCCCGAGGTGATGCGCAAACTCGTGGCTCTTGTCAGCGTCGGCATCGCCAACGAGGAAGACTGTCAAAAGGCGCTCGGCATCGAAGTCGACGTCGACGTCACGAGTGGCAAAATCGTGGAGGAGAAATACAGAGCGCTCGCGGCGCGCGTCCTCGAGGCCTTCCCCAACCTCGAGCGCCAGGCGATCACGCTGCGCGAAAGTCACAGCGCGGATCGCAACGGCTGGTCCGCCGTGCTCGCGACAAAGTCGGGCTTCATTCACAGCACGTCGTACGATATCGACGACATCGTCGACCGCGTCGGTGCAGGCGATGCCTTTGCGGCCGGATTGATCTACGGCCTGCGAACGTTCA
>CBQVAZ010000159.1:0-7443 GCA_967720205.1 uncultured Gemmatimonadaceae bacterium
CAGAGCAAGTCGACGTGACCGGAATGCAAGAGATCGAATACCCCGTTTGTAAAGACAACGCGTCCGGGGGTGGCTCGGCGCCAGGCAGCGGCCTGATCGCGCGCGAGAACTTTGCTCGTGGGGTCGAACGCTGTCAAAACCGGAGTTCAGCACTCGGCGCGAACTTGATGTCGCGCTTGTACAGCGGCTTGTTGATGTGCTCCGTGTACTCCGTTTGGATAAACAGCCGGTTGGCGCTGCGGCGCACCTGCAGCCGGCGGCTCGCGTCTTCGGGCAGCCCTAACGAGTCGGCCAGCGCGATGAGCCGGCGCTTGATGTCGTCGTCGGTTTTAGTCGAGCCGTATTGCGCCTCTTGCTCCACAGCATCGCGGAATCGGTAGTAGCGCCAGTAGGCCTCGCCGACATCCACTCCAACGTAGACGACTGCAGCGAGCAGGAGGAGCAGGACGAGACAGCCGAGCTTTCCTCGTCCAGCGCGCGTTGTCACCACTGTGACTGCGCTCCCTCGACGATGTCGTTCACGAGGCGCTGAATGGCCTGCTTTCGTCCCTCCACCTCGTTTCGCTCGGCGTATTCACCTATCGCCGAGAGGCCTTTGCGCTCGAACAACGTTCGCCCGTTCGTCTGATCGATGATTGTTACATCGATTGTCAGCGACAAGCTGCGCCGCGCGGACGACGCCCGTGCAGGATCCGCGCTGTACCCTACTGCCACGTCGGTCTCGTACTTCACGATGGTACCACGCACGAGGGCCTGCGCACGGCTCTCCGATGCGGAGCGCAATCCGAGCCGTGATTCGAAGGCCTTCCGTAGCGCATCATTCAACTCGCGAGGCAGCTCGGCGGCCGGCGTTTCGTTATCGAAAGGCAGCACGGCCGCGCTCTTCACGTGTCGCGGAAGTCCACCCCCCGAAAACGTGTAGAGGCAACTCGTCGCAAGAAGCAACAGCAAACAGCTAATGCTGCCAGATCGACGGGTCAAATGCGCTACCTCGGGTGGTTTGTCGTATCGTGAGGCCTAACGAGCGACGCGCGGGGTTATGCCGGTATCGAATCTGAGCCGTATCAGCACGCTCAACGAATTCAACGAGCCGGCTGTTGGAGATGCGTTCGAGGCGTACGAGCCTGCGGTCGGCGAACGCGGCACGCCAGAACGTCGTACGTGAGACAGTTGAGGAAGTGTCGCTCACAATGTCGGCGCGCAGGGTGTCGCCGTCAACGCGCAGAACCGTGTCGGCACCAACGAGTCGGAGCGTCCCAAAGGCAGCCCACAAGAGGGGGATGGGAGGAAGATAACGACGTGCTTCGTCGCCGCCTGGTGTGTAGATGGAATCGCCGAGGACGATGGCGTAGCCTAGTCCCGTCCCGCTGGCCTCGAAGAAATCCAGGCGCACACTGTCGGGCGCCGCGACCCGGGCGGAACCGTCCCCGCGAGCGCTGAAAACCTTTTCGCTGTAGGCCCAGCGAAAGACGATGTGCTGATGGCCAGGCGCAAGTGCGGTGCGCGGGAGAGCAACTGTCGTGGGCACTCCGGCGAGCGGCCCCACGAGCGGTGCGGTGCCACGACATCCTGCGAGCACGTTGGCCAGCATAACGAGCGTCACCGCAGCGAACGATTGCCTCACGCGATGCTCTGCCGTGCGCGCTCCAACTGCGCGCGCACGTCGGCCGCAATGGGCGACGGCCGACCCGCGCGATCGATCGATACCAACATCGTGCGCGCCGTCACAAGTCGAGTTCCATCATTCGCATTGAATATCGCATAGTCGAACGTTAGGGCGCGCGATCGCACGTCGCTCAACGTGGTCTCGACTCGGACAATGTCATCATAACGAGCAGGAGCGTGATAGCGGATGGATGCGTCGGCCACGACCAGCAGCGTTCCCGAGCGCTCGATCGACGCATATGAGGTGCCGAGTCGCCGCATGTATTCGGTGCGCCCCATCTCACACCAGACGAGGTACTCCGCGTGGTACACGACGGCCATCTGGTCGGTTTCGGCGTAGCGCACTCGGAACTCGAGGTCGATGTGAGGCAGTGGCGTCATAGCGCGATTGATGGAGCAGAACGAGTGGTTTGTAAAGTGAGACGTGCCCAAGTAGACTGAGCGCGTGAACGCGATTCCGACTTCGCTCGCCGCCCCCTGTTACGTCCTCTCGGACTCCCACATCGGCGTGACTCCGAGCGATGTCGAGCTGCGCGTACTGAACTTCGTTGAGTCGCTGCATGGGCACGCCGGTTCGTTAGTCATCAACGGCGACCTGCTTGATTTTTGGTTCGAGTGGCGGCACGTGGTGCCGCGCGCCGGCTATCGAGTCGTTGCAGCGCTGTCCGCCTTGGCGCGCTCGGGAACCCCAGTACTCTGGATCGCTGGCAACCATGATTGTTGGGGTGCGGACGTCGTCCGCGAAGCCGGCATCCTATTCATGGATGGCGCCTGGCGAGGGACACTCGCTGGATGGAACGCGCACGTGGAGCACGGCGATGGACTGCGTGGTGCCGAGGACCGTGGTTATCGCGCCTTACGCAAGGTCTTGCGTCATTCGTGGGCGATTCGCGCCTTTCGCTTCGTGCATCCCGACTGGGGAACTGCGCTGGCCCGGGGGAGCGCGCACGCCAGTCGCGCCTATCGAGCGCCTGACGAGGGACGTGGCCTGCAAGAAGTCGCCTTCCGTCTCTTAGAGAACAACGCCGAGTTGGACCTCGTTGTGTTCGGCCATTCGCACGTGGCCGCGCTCGAGCCCGCGCCGAGCCAAGGCGTCTATGCGAACGCGGGTGAATGGCTCATCGATCCGACGTTCCTCAGAATCGAGCGCGAGCGGATCGAGCTGGTGCGCTGGGGCAGCGATCGTTACGACACGCTGCGGGAATACGCGCGGAGCGCGTTGGTCAGAACCTAACGCGGAACGCGAGGGCGACGCCGCGCGGCGCTGACTGGAAGCCCACTTGCGCCGGCAGGTCCCACAGCTGCGCTGATACGAACGCGTCAGCGCCGGAGAACAGGTGGTTGAAGACGAGAAACGCGATCCAATCCTCGAAATGCGTGCGGCGGGCGCGCAGGCGCTCCGCGTCATATCGATTGCGCGCGAACTCTGCGACCTTGGGCTGACCGGTCGCCTGATCGATGACCGGTAATCCGCTCGACGGATCGATCTCGTATTGCACGACGACGCTATCGCGAGCGCGTTTTCGCGCGAGGCGCAGGTCCTCGGAAGATTTGATCGCCATTGCGATCGAGAGGATTTCGAGGCCGAAGTAAAGCGCTCCGGCGTTAGGCCGGCGCAGAGCGGATTGACCGAGACCAGGAAGCGCGAGCGAATAGAGAAACGCGCGCTTGGCGGAAACGGGCGGCTGCGCGACGCGCTGGCGCTGCGAGGAGACGCCTGCTGGAGCTGGCGGCCGAGCAGGTTGCGGGGCTCTACGTGCTGTATCGCCCGCCGCGCGAGTTGTGTCGGTACGCTGAGCACTGACACGCTGCACCGGCAGCAGCGCGAGCGATGCGCCGACCACGGTAATGAGCGTTAGGCAGCGCAGGCGAGGCATTCCGGCAGAATGGCGGGAGCGTGTGGGAATCGAACCCACCCAACCCGACGTGGTCGGGTCACAATCGTTTTGAAGACGATGAAAGCCACCAGGCCCCATCCGCCCCCAGAACGCCTGCGCCTATGCGAGAGTGATGGCGTGCGCGCGCCGGCTGATGACTTCACCGACCACCGCGGCACCGGGAACACGCGCAAGATAGTCGTCAACTTTTGCGGCAGGGAGCGCAACGAGCAGACCGCCCGACGTTTGAGGATCGACCAGCAATGTCCGATCGACGCTGCTCGTACTGCCCCACTCCACGTGCGGTTCCACGTAGCTGCGATTGCGCTCGGCGCCGCCAGTGGAAATCCCGTCTGCGATCGCCTCGCGCACAGTGTCAAAAACCGGCAATGCGGCAACATTGAACCGTAGAGTGACGTCGCTGGCTTGCGCGAGGTGCAGCGCGTGGCCGAGGAGCCCGAAGCCTGTGATGTCCGTCGCGCAGCGCAGAGCGAGCGCGCGGGCGGCCTGGGAAGCAACCGCATTCAGCGAACGCATTGCTGTAATAGCAGGCTCGAGTGCACCGGCTGGAAGTTTTCCTCGCTTTTCGGCTGTCGTTAGGATTCCAGTGCCGAGCGGCTTCGTGAGAACAAGGACGTCGCCGGCAACCGCGGTCGCATTCGTAAGCATGAGCGCGGGGTGAACGGTGCCGGTAACAGCCAGGCCGTACTTGAGCTCCTCATCGACTACTGTATGTCCACCGACAATGTGGGCGCCGGCTTCGTGAACTTTGTCCAGGCCTCCGCGCAGAATCTCGGTGAGCACGTCGATTGGCAGCTTTCCCGACGGAAAGCCAACGATGCACAACGCCGTGAGCGGGTCGCCGCCCATGGCGAAGACGTCGGAGAGCGCGTTCGCCGCGGCGATCTGGCCGAAGGTGTATGGGTCGTCGACGATGGGCGCGAAGAAGTCGACTGTCTGCACGAGCGCGAGATCAGTCGTTAGGGCGAAGACTCCCGCGTCGTCGAACGTATTGTGTCCGACGAGGAGGCGTGCATCGTCCGCCGATCGCGCGAGCGGCGCGAGCGCTTCAACCAGGTCGCCCGGACCCATCTTGGAGGCTCAACCGGCGCAGCGGGCGAATTCGGTTAGGCGAAAGAGATCGGCGCGTGTGTGGGACATGATATTGACCTAGGTCAGAGGTCAGAGGTCAGAGGTCAGAGGTCAGAGCAATCAACCAGGAAGCTTAGCGACGGCATCAATTTCGACGCGCACGCCGCGCGGGAGCCCTGCGACAGCGACGGTCGTGCGTGCGGGGCGCGCCGCGCCTAACGCGGAGCTGTAGACTTCGTTGACTTTGGCGAAGTCGTTCATGTCTTGCAGATACACAGTCGTCTTCACAACGTCACTCCACGAAGCTCCTGCAGCGCTCAGAACTGCCGTTAGGTTCTGAAGGACTCGCGTGGCCTGCGCTGCAACGTCGCCCGCAACCACTTCACCTGTCGCGGGATCGAGCGCGATCTGACCGGCAGTGAAAAGAAAGCCGCCCGCCACAACGCCTTGTGAGTATGGGCCGATAGCGGCGGGTGCGTCTTTTGTTTGGATGGTGCCTAACATCTAGGATCTAGGGGTCAGGGGATGGGGGTTAGGGGTCAGGCTAACTCCCTATGATAAACCGATGATACGGCCGTCCGGGCGCACGGACATTCCCTCGGCAGCCGGCGCTTTCGGCAATCCAGGCATCGTCATGATATCGCCCGCTTGCGCCACGACAAAGCCCGCGCCGGCAGATGGGTAGACTTCGTGCACGTTGACGCGAAAACCACGCGGACGTCCGAGTTTTGTCGCATCATCCGTGAGCGAGTACTGCGTCTTTGCCATGCAGACGGGCGTGTTGCCGAGTCCGATGGACTGAAGGTATTCGATGCTGCGTTCCGCCTTCGGTGCGAAGTCGACGCCGTCACCGCCGTACACTTTCTTGACAATGAGCTCGATCTTCTCGGCGATCGGCAGATCGGTCGAGTACAGGGGCGCATAACGAGCGCCGCCAACCTTCAGCATATCGAGGACCGCGTGCGCGAGGTCGATTCCGCCCTCGCCTCCCTTGGCCCACACCTCGTTCAGCGCTACGCGAACGCCCAATCGGCGGGCGCAGTCGCTGACCATCTTGAGCTCGGCGTCGCTGTCGGTCTGAAATCGATTCACGGCGACGACGACGGGCAGCCCGAATTGGCTCACGTTCTGAATGTGATGCTCGAGATTCGGGAGCCCGCGCTCCAGCGCGCCCAGATCCTCGGTGCCTAACGCGTTCTTGGCGGCGCCGCCGTTGAGCTTGAGCGCGCGGACCGTCGCGACCAGCACTGCCGCCTCGGGGTTCAGGCCCGCAAAGCGACACTTGATGTTGAAGAACTTCTCGGCCCCGAGGTCGGAGCCGAACCCGGCCTCCGTGATGACGACGTCGGCGAGGCCTAACGCGGCGCGCGTGGCCAGCACCGAGTTGCAGCCGTGCGCGATGTTGCCGAATGGACCTGCGTGAACGAAGGCCGGTCCACCCTCGAGCGTCTGCACGAGGTTCGGGCGGATCGCGTCTTTGAGGAGCATCGCCATCGCGCCGGCTGCCTTGAGATCGGCCGCGCGGATCGGCTTTCGATCGGCACCGGCGGTCGAGCCAACGATGATGCGCGACAGCCGCTCTGACAGATCCTGGGCCGATGACGCGAGTGCTACGATCGCCATGATCTCGCTCGCCGGAATGATCACGAAGCGCTCTTCGCGAACGATGCCGTCGGCAACTCCGCCCAGCCCGATGATGATCTTGCGAAGGGCGCGGTCGTTCATGTCGATCGTGCGCGGCCACGTTATGCGGCGAGAGTCGATGCCGAGCGGGTTTCCCTGCTGCAGATGGTTGTCGAGCATCGCCGCGAGCAGCGCGTGTGCGCTGGAAATCGCGTGAAAGTCGCCGGTGAAGTGAAGGTTGATGTCCTCCATCGGCAGGACTTGCGAGTAGCCACCGCCAGCCGCGCCGCCCTTCACGCCGAACACTGGACCAAGGCTCGGTTCGCGGATGCATAACGTGGCGTTCGTTCCGATCTTGCGTAGAGCCTGCGTTAGGCCGACCGTCGTGGTGGTCTTCCCTTCACCTGCCGCCGTTGGATTGATGGCGGTGACCAGAACCAGGCGGCCTTTGGCGGGCCGTTGCGTCAGCTCGATGGGAATCTTCGCTTTGTATTTCCCATACATGTCGATGTCGTCAGGCGACAGTCCGAGCTCAGCGGCAACGTCGACGATCGGCCGCAGCTTCGCGGCCTGTGCGATTTCAATGTCTGCAGGAACTTTGGTCACGAACGCGTCTCTCCAGCGCTTGGGATACTGGCACGGGCGCGGGATTCTAGACTCAAGCTTGTGCCTGGGCTAGGCCGAAGAATGTGCGCGCGTTGTGCACAAGCGCGGGTGCAAGCGATTCAGCCGTGACGCCCCGCGCCGCGGCCAAGCGTTCCAGCGTCAGGCGCACATATGCTGGCTCGTTGCGATGCCCGCGATGCGGCGCCGGCGCGAGGTACGGCGCATCGGATTCAACGAGGATGCGATCGGCAGGTGGTACGCGAAGGAGCTCGTCATCGGACCACTTCTTGAACGTGATCACACCTGCGAATGAGAGAAACCATCCTGCGTCGAGTGCGGTGCGAGCGAGACTCTCGGGCCCTGTGAAGCAGTGCAATACGCCACGCACTCCTTCCTTCCCCGCTTCGCTGAGCATTGCGGCTGTGTCGTCAACGGCATCGCGCGTATGCACGACAACGGGCTTGGAGACTTCACGCGCGAGCGCAAGCTGCTCGGCAAACGCGCGACGCTGCTGCGGTCGCGAAGAGTTGTCGTAATGATAATCCAGGCCACACTCGCCGATCGCGACCGCTCCAGCCTG
>CBQVAZ010000160.1:0-7395 GCA_967720205.1 uncultured Gemmatimonadaceae bacterium
AGTTCTTGCGCAGAAAAAACAAATAGCTTCGAGTGGCCAGTCTCGGGTGCGGAGCCTCCAGTATTTGGATCAAACCGTATTCTGGCGACCATGAAGTGGAGACTGACCGCTCAGAGCTATTTGTTTTGCCCTACGCGAGCTCCCAGTCTCACTACATTCGTTGAGTGATTGTCTACTACGACGGCGTCTGCGCGCTGTGCAACGCATTCGTGCGTTGGGCGCTCAAGCACGACGTGAAGCGCCGGCTCCTCTTCGCGCCTCTCGAGAGCCCGCACGGCACGCGGCTACGCCGCGCCTTTCCAACCACGCGCGACGTCGATTCGATCATCGTGCGCGACGGTGAACGGGTGTTCGTCAAATCCGACGCCATCCTCGTGATCGCGCGGAAGGTCGGCGGCGTTTGGCGACTCAGCCCCGCGCTGCGCGTCATCCCGCGTTTCCTGCGGGACTGGGCTTATGACTTGATCGCGAAGCGGCGCTACGGATGGTTCGGTCGCCTCGACGCCTGTCCCCTACCGCCGGCCAGTGAGCGGGATCGCTTCCTCGACGCCTAACGACTAGCGCGCTTAGAGAGTCGTGACGACCGAGGTTGGACTGCGCCGCGCCACCCACGCCAAACGATGGTCCTCACCGGCGCCTTTCCCTTCGGCGGCGAGGTACGAGATGAGCGCGTCGGCAAGGCGATAGCCGGTCTGATAGCGTTCGTCGACGGACTTGGCGAGGCAGCGCATCACGATCGCGGACAATTCCGGGGGGATGCGCGAGTCGACGACGTCTGGAGCGACAGCCGTTTCATGCACCTGCTTATAGCCAACCGAATACGAATCGGCTCCGTCGAACGGCGGGAATCCAAGCAGCATTTCGTACAGCATCACGCCGATCGCGTAGAGATCGCTGCGGCCGTCGACCATGCGCCCCATCGCCTGCTCGGGAGACATGTAGTGCGGCGTCCCCATCGCGCGCCCGGTCTTCGTTAGGCGGCCGTGAAAGCGCGCCGTGGCGATGCCGAAGTCAGTGATGATCGAATGCCCATCCTCGTCGAACATCACGTTGTCCGGCTTGATGTCGCGGTGCACGATGCCGCGGCGATGCGCGTAATCGAGCGCGCAGGCCACCTGCGCCCCCACCGACGCCGCAGTGCGTGGCGCGATCGTCTTGTCGCGCACGAGCACGTCTGCGAGCGAGCCGCCGGCGAGATAAGGCATAACGAGAAAGACGATGCCGTCGTGATCGCCGTAGTCGAGGATCGCGCAAATGTGTGGGTGCGACAGCTGGCTCGCCGCTTCGGCTTCGCGGCGGAAGCGCTCACGCATTTCCGGGTCGCGGGCCAGGTGCTGATGCAGCACCTTGATGACAAGCGGGCGCTCGAGCGCGCCGTGCGTCGAGTAGTACACGTGCGCCATCCCGCCGCTGCCGAGTCGGCGCAGCACGCGGTAGCGCCCACCCATGATGCGGCGCAGCGCGCTGATTTCTTCGTCCGGCTTCTCCATGGGCACGCTGGATAGCTCGGGCAGCTCCTTGCTACAGCGAGCGCAGGAGACAGCGCGTGTGCGATTCCAGGTGCCGCAATCCGGACAGAACACTAGGGCGTCAACCTCCGAAATCCATCTGAACGAAGTCGTACGCAGGGAACGGTCCGCTCAGCTCCACGCGCAAGAGCGGCTCGGCACTCGTTAGGCTCTTCACGCGCTGCTCGAAGCCGCTGATGGAGTCGCGCTCGATGAGATACGCGCACTGGGCGTCATGGTCCGTCTGCGCGTCGGCGCGGGCGACGACGGGGATCGCGGCGATCGCGTCGCCTTTGAGTCCGCGCAGCAGCGTCCACAAGCGTCCGTCCACTGACGCAGCGGCGGCTTCGGTCTCCGGCGTCGCGGCGGCGCCGACACGCACCCGCATCATGGCGCGCTCGGCGACGAACTCGAGCGCTTCCTGGAGCGGCGAGTAGTGCAGCTCGAGCCAGCGTGACACGCTCCCTCGTGAGCGGAACGTGGTGCCCCACGGCACGGGAACAATGCTGCGTTCAACGAAGGCCTGTTCTATCACCGCTCGATAACGCGCCACTTGGCGGGCGCGGCCCAAGAAAGCACCTAACGAACTCTCTTCAAGCAACGCCGCCAGTTGCCGGACGACGAGAGCTTCAGCGCCGGCGACCATCGCTCCGCCTTCGACACCGCTTCCTGGAATGACGCCGAACACCGTGACTGGTTCGCCTTGCGGCGTTAGGCGTGATCGTAAGGGAGCGCGGGATGAGGGGGTCACGTGGCGGGCGTCGAGACGGGACGAGTGGGCGGTTTCCGCGGATCCAGGATGCGTGAAATAACAGGCTCGGTTGCCGCGACGCACCAGATCTCGCGAAAGCCGGCTGACCGCGCTAGCTAGTCGCGCTCAGCGGTCCATAGACGAGTAAACGCCCGGGAGCGTAAGAACCGCACAGCGCTCTTGTGCGGCTTTCCCTCACATGAGGTGCACTGAGCGTCACAGCATCCCGCGAAGGTGAGCCACGACACCTTTTCCGAGCCGCTCCGGAGCATATCCACCCTCGAGAGCGCTGACAATTCGACCGCCACACCACGTATTCGCACGATCGACGAGCTCGTGGGTGAGAATACTCACATCTTCAATCTCGAGAGTGAAACCTCCCAGCGGATCTCCAGCGAGAGAATCGAAGCCTGACGAGACCAGAACCAACTCAGGAGTCCATTCTCGCGTCGCTTCATCGACGGTGCGGAGCAGTGCAGCGAGGTAGTGCGCGGCAGGAAGTGCCGCTGGCATTGGAACGTTCCATGCACTGCCGTGCGGCCCGCGATCCGATGCCGGCCCCGTGCCCGGATACCAGGGCCACTGGTGCATGGAGACGAATCGAATCTCGGGCTCCTCCTGCACCAGCGCCTGGGTGCCGTTACCGTGGTGCACGTCCCAGTCGACGATGAGCACGCGACTGATTTTGTGCCGCGAGCGCGCGTAGTGCGCGCCGATGGCGATCGATCCGAAGAGACAGAATCCCATCCCACGCGCGCGCAGGGCATGGTGCCCCGGAGGCCTAACGCCGGCGAAGCCGCGCGTCGCTCGCCCGTCCAGCACCATGTCCACGGCCTCGAGCACAGCTCCGACGCCCGCGCGCCCCGCATCCCACGAACCTTCGCTCACAACGGTATCGGCATCGAGCGCTCCACCGCCGGCTGTGCTCAGCGCGTGCACGCGCTCGACGTACACCGGATCGTGCGCCAAGGTCAACTCGTTAGGCGTCGCGTGCCGCGCCTCGACATGCAGCAGCTCGGCGAAGAGCTCCGGATCCTCGCGCAAGGCTCGCGGAATCGCGCGCAGACGACCGACGTGCTCCGGGTGTCCCCAACCCGTATCGTGCCGCCCGCAGTCCGGGTGCGAGATGAACGCGACTGTCACCGCTTCGCTGCGATCAGCTATCTCACCGGGCGGCGTCGGCGACTGGTGATGAGCAGCGTCGATCCGTCGCGCAGCCCCGCCGCTTCCAGCGTCTGCGTCTCGTCCAGCACTTCGAAGCCGCGCACTTTAACGACGTAGGCCTCGGGAGCGGCCTCGTCAGGCACCAGCTCGGCGAGTGCTCGGCGTTTCACTTCCAGAATCGTTGCGATGCGCGGCGCCTGGATACGCACCGCGTCCCAGACTTCAGGGACCTGCGCGCGCACGATGATGGCGACGCTCATGTCGCCGTTGGTGCCGAGCGTAACGAGATTTGGCCGCGAACGCAGCGTCGAGACTACGCTGGCGCTCATGGGCCTTCCTCCGCCGGCGCCGGAGGCAGCGTCGCGAAGAAGCGCGCGATTTGCGCGTCGAACAGGTAGCTGGAGCCTGTTACGGCCGTGCCGCCCGCAACGCCAGCGGCATGCACGATCAGCTCTTCGCCGCCCTGACCGCGCAGCGTGACGTACTGCGGCCCCTCACGCTCCACAAAGGCCGCATAGATGCTGTTTCGGTCGGCGAAGAAGCGCTTCGCGCGCTCCAGCACGTCGCCTGGCGGCGCGGCTGTCCTGGTCTCCTGCAATGTACGACGCGTCTCGGGCATCGATTTTACTCGTTAGGTTGTCGTTGTGGCGCGCTCGCCGTATGGTGGCAGATACTCGAGTGGAAGCTCCACCGAAAACGTGGAGCCGGTGTTTTCGACGGACTCAAGCGCGATATCCCCGCCAAGCACCTGGGCCAACTTGCGTGCAAGCGTGAGGCCCAGGCCGGAACCTGCATAACGCCGCGTGGCGGTTCCATCCAGCTGCCGGAACTCATCGAAGATGGCGTCGCGCGCGGCTGGCGGAATGCCGATCCCCGTGTCCTGCACGCGATAAATCACTCGGCCGTCGCCGATCTGTACGCTCGCCGTCACGCTTCCGGTTGGCGTGAATTTGAACGCGTTGCCAAGCAGCGCGACGAGGATCTTGGTGATCTTGCGACGGTCGCTCCGCATGCTCGGGACCGGCGACGCCGGCGCTTTCACGCGCAGCTCCACGCCGTTCGGCGCCGCGCCCACAGTCTCGAGCGCCACGCGCAGCGCGTCTCGCGGATCGAACGACTCCACGAGAATCTCGGAAGCGCCGTGTCTGAGCGACGTGAGCTCGAGGAGATCCTCGATCAATTCGAGCAGCCGTTCGCCTGAGCGCTTGGCGTGCGCCAGCTCGCCGCGCTGTCGCTCCGTGAGCGGCCCCGACATCTCTTCCTGCATGATGGCGATGTAGCCGAGCACCGACGTGAGCGGCGTGCGCAATTCGTGCGAGATGTTGGAGAGGAACTCGTCTTTCAAGCGCCGCGCTTCGATCAACGCGAGATACTGCCGCTCTTGCTCTTCGTTTGCGTCCACGAGCGCGGCATTTGTGCGACGCAGCTCGTCGATGAGCACCGCTTTCTCAGCAGCGGCCGCAAGTTGATCGGCAACGATCCGCAGAAGGTTGCGCGTCTCGCGACTGCGCGCTCCGGGCGTGTTGAAGTAGAACGCCGCGGTGCCTAACACGCGAGATCCGGATTGCAGCGGCAGCGCGACCATGGATCTGAATCCCAGCTCGGTCGCGATTTCCTGCCAATCTTCCAGTGTCGCGTCCGCGAAGACGTCAGGTACCTCGATGACTCGTCGTTCGCTCGCCGCTTCCCCACTCGGTCCCCACCCGACTCGCACGCGCATCTCGCTGATCCAGTCGCGATAGCGCGCCGGCCAGTTGTACGCGGCTGCGAGGTGCATCAACTCGGACGCCCCGTCGATTACGTAGATCGACGCGAATGTCGCCTCGGCGATCGGACTCACGCGCTCGAGCGCGAATTGGTAGACCTCTTCCGGTCGATCAGCGGTGAGGAACGCGTGCGCGATCTCGCGCACGGCCATCAATTCGCGCACAGCCGGGTCCGTTGTCGGACCGGCAATGACCCGCTGTGGGAACGCAGCTTTCTGTCGTGGCACGAGGCGGCAATCTACCCATCTGCCGCGAGCGCTACCAGCAATTAGGACTTGGTGATCGTCAGCGTGTTGCCGCTGCGGGTCGCGGCGAAGCGCCGCAACGCGCTCGGCGCTGGACCGACCACGACTGCGCCGTTGTTGTCGTACTGCGACCCGTGACACGGGCAGCGAATGCGGCCACCCGAGAAGTTGTCGACGTCGCAGCCTTCGTGCGTGCATACGCTCGTAAACGCGCGATAGTCGTCGCCGACGCCGACGTGAATCACGAACGCCCTTGCCTCGGGAATCAGGACAAAGCCGTTAGGGTTCGTTAGGCCCGTTTGCACCGTGAGGTCGATGACAATCGTGCTGCCCGATGTTGTAACGCCGGGCGTCATGGTGTTGGGAGGAGGCGGTACGTAGCCAATGGGTGGGCCGGTCACTGCACCGTCGCCACCGCCGCCGCCACACGCCGCGAGCGCAGCTGCCGCCAGCGCTGCGGCGGAATCGAGCACGAAAAGTCGCCGGTACATCCTTCAGTGTGCTAGCGAATGAGCTTTTCGATGTGGTCGCGTACCTGAATCAACGGCACTCGCACCTGAGCCAAACTGTCGCGATCGCGGATTGTAACCGTCCCCGCGCTCACGGTTTCACCGTCCACCGTGATGCAGAACGGCGTCCCGACTTCGTCCTGCCGCCGATACCGCCGTCCGATTGCACCGGATTCATCGTAGAACACAGGAAAGTGCGGTCGCAGCTCGTTGGCGAGCTTCTCCGCGATCTCCGGCATGCCGTCTTTCTTAACCAGTGGGAAGATGCCGGCCTTCATCGGTGCGAGCGCTGGATGCAATCGTAGCACGACGCGACCCTCCTGCTCGCCGGGCACTTCTTCTTCTCGATAGGCGTTCACGAGCAGCGCCAGCGCAGTCCGGTCGCATCCCACCGATGTTTCGATCACGTACGGCACGAAGCGCCGGTTGTTAGGCTGGTCGAAGTATTCGAGCTTCTTGCTGGAATACTCTTGGTGGCGGCTCAGGTCGTAGTCACCGCGATGGTGCACGCCCTCGATCTCCTGGAAGCCTAACGTGCCACCGAAGTCGAAGTGCACGTCGAAGCCGGCGCGTGAGTAGTGCGCCAGCTCTTGCGGCGTGTGTTGGTGAAACTTCAAGCGATCGGCCTCGAGCCCCAAGCTCTGATGCCATTCCATGCGCTGCTGCTTCCAGTACTCAAACCACTTCATGTGGTCGTCCTGCGGATCGACGAAGAACTGCATCTCCATCTGCTCGAACTCACGCGTTCGGAAGATGAAGTTCCCAGGCGTGATCTCGTTGCGAAACGCCTTGCCGATCTGCGCGATGCCGAACGGGATCTTCTGTCGCGTCGACTGCTGCACATTCAAGAAGTTGACGTAAATGCCTTGCGCAGTCTCAGGTCGCAGATATGCGATCGACGCCGAGTCTTCGACCGGACCGATGTATGTCTTGAACATCAGATTGAACTGCCGCGGCTCCGTCAGCTGACACTCGTTATGCTCGCCCGGGTGCTTGCTCGGCTTTCGTGGACACTGGCTGTCCATGAGCTGGTCGGCGCGAAAGCGGGCTTTGCACGCCTTGCAGTCGACGAGCGGATCGTTGAACACCGCGACGTGCCCACTGGCTTCCCAAACGCGTGGGTGCATGAGAATCGCGGCGTCGAGACCTTCGATGTCGTCGCGCGCGCGCACCATCGCATGCCACCAGCGGTCCTTCAAGTTCCTTTTGAACTCGACGCCTAACGGGCCGTAGTCCCAGACGGCTCCCGCGCCGCCGTAGATCTCGGAGGATTGGAAGATGTATCCACGTCGTTTGCAGAGAGAAACGAGCTTTTCCAGGACGTCGGCTGGCACTAGGTCTGAGGTCTGAGGTCTGAGTCGATCTAACCAAAGCTGTCAGCTACCAGTTAGCAGTCACAAGCTGTCAGTGACGACGGCGTTCATCGCTGCAAGCTGCTGGTAGCTTCAAACT
>CBQVAZ010000161.1:0-7395 GCA_967720205.1 uncultured Gemmatimonadaceae bacterium
GAAGTCATCAACACGACAACGCAGCGCGGACTTGGCCGCCGCGCGATGTTCTTCCTGCGCGATCAGGGCTTCGACGTCGTGCGATACGCCTCGGGTTCTCCGCCGCGCGATTCCTCTCAGGTCATCGACCGATCGGGACACCGCGACTGGGCAGAGCTCGTCGCCAAGGCGTTAGGCGTTTCCCGTGTCGTCGTCGACGTCGACTCCGGTCGCTACCTCGACGTGAGCGTGCTGCTCGGCCGCGACTGGCGGGCGCCGGCGAAGCCGTTCTACCCGTAGCTGCCCGCACGCCGCCGCGATGTCGAGGCCGCGGCTCTTGCGCACGGCAACCTCGACGCCGGCCTCGCGCAACAGGCGTTCGAATCGCGCCGTCGCTTCGACACTCGATGGCGCGAAGTGCCCGGCGCCGCCGGGGTGCAGCGGAATGAGATTGACGAACGCGCCGCACGCGCGCGCGTGAAGCGCCAGCTCACGCGCGTGAGCTGGCTGGTCGTTCACTCCGCCTAACATCACGTATTCGAACGTCACGCGTCGCTGGAACTTGCGCGCCGCTTCGAGCACGCTCGCCAGCGGATACTTCGTATTGATCGGCATCAACGCGTGCCGCATGGCGTCATTTGGCGCGTGGATCGAGAAGGCGAGCCTGAATTGCTCCCGGCGCTGCGCCAGCGCTTCGATGCCCGGCAGGACGCCCACGGTCGACACCGTGATGTGACGCGCGCCGATGCCGAGGCCTTTCGGCGAATTGAGAATCGTTAGGGCAGTATCGACGGCGTCCCAGTTCATGAACGGCTCGCCCATCCCCATGAACACGATGTTCGTAGGTTTGATCGGCGGCTCGAGCAGGAGCAGCTCGCGCACCTGTCCGGCGATCTCGAAGGGCTCCAGGTTGCGCGCGAAGCCCATCGCCCCTGTCGCACAGAACGCGCACTGCAGCGCGCAGCCGGCCTGCGACGAAATGCACAGCGTCAGGCGACGTTTCTCGGGGATAGCGACGCTTTCGATCGCCTGTCCGTCTTTTAGTCGAAAGAGAAACTTCTCCGTGCCGTCTCTCGACGTCTGCCGCACGTCCAGCGTTAGGCGCGGCACCGTGAACGACTCGGCCAGCGCGTTGCGGAACGCGACAGGCAGGTCCGACATCTCCGCGAAGCCTGGCTTGGGCGAGTGCCACAGGTGATTCGCGGCCTGACTGCCGCGATATGGCTCGACGCCCCGAGCCACGGCGAACTCGCGCAGCATTTGCTCCGCGGCGGCCGGCGTGAGGTTGAGAAGGTTCTCGCTCACTGCTGCGCCAGGTGCGTCACCAGCATGAACACATACGACGGAGAGAGACCGTATGGACTCTCTTCGCGCGCGACGCCGATCCGGTAGCGGCCCGAGCGGGCACCTAACGCAACGCGCAGACGCGACGTCGCATCGGTCCGTGTGATGATGCGCGCGGCGCCGACTCGGGCGTCCCACACACGCGAGCGCAGGGTCACGTAGCCAAAGTGTTCGTTCGACATCTGCGGCGTCCCGGTCCAGGCATAGCCAGCGCGAAGCGTGGCATCGCCCCATCTCCTGAATGAAACGGCTCGTGCGTCGATCGCGCCGGAAAACGCCGCGCCACTGCGACCGAGGCTCGCGGCTGCGCCCGGACGCCAGAGAAAGCTCGAGGCCGCAACGGTGATGTCGCGCTTCGCGACGCTGTCGATAATCACGCCCGCATCGATGCCGAACTCTTGCCGGCGTTCTGTATCCAGCTCGCCAGACTGATATCGCAGCGCAATGCCGCTCGTTAGGGTGCGCCCTTCGCGATGCGCCGCGACGGCAGATACCACCAGCATTCCATATGGAATGTCGGAGCCGACCGTCTGCGGATCGGTGTCGGTTCTGGCGATATCTCCGACGTTAGAGCGTGCGACCGTCAGCCCGACCGTCGCCCCATGAATCGCGTAAGCTAGCCCGAGCGTCTGCGCGCTGACGCGCTGCTCCCGGCCCGTCGAGAGGGACGAAAGGGACAGCCGCGCCCTTTCGCCGCCCGTGACGAAGACAGACGCGGGATTGCGCAGACCGTCCCCCGCAAAGAGCGCGAGCGCCGTCCCCTCAGCGAGTGCCGCAACTGGGAGATCGAAAAGGTCGCGGCCAGGCAGCTGCTGCGAGAGGGCAATGCCACTGGCGAGCGGGACAGCTAGTATTGCCAACGCTAGACACCGCATCGGGCGGAGCTTAGGACCATGGCAGTGTAGGGTCAATCACATGCTGCGTCGCTTCCCAGGGCTCCGCCGTATCTCTTAGATTTCGCGCCCCCATGTGTCAGCACGACAACCGCTTGCGGTGCGATGACCGGCGAGGCAGAAAGTCAGGACGCTCCTCTGCCGGCTCTTCAAGCGACGCTCGCGGTTCGTGAGCGCCGCGTCCAAGCCGTGGCTCGCCGCCGCGATCGTGTGGACGGCCGCGATCCTCGTCGTCAATTCGATCAGCGTGAGCGATCCGACATGGCAGCCTCCATTTCCGGGCGCTGATAAACTCACACATGCATTCATGTACGCCGTAGCCTCGTACTCATGGCGCCGCGCCATTGTCGCAACGCGCGACTCGGCCACGTGGAAAGTCGTCGGTGCCGTCGCCTTGCTCGGTGCGTTGGATGAGTGGCATCAGCGCAGCGTGCCGGGGCGCAGCGCGGACGTATTCGACTGGGTGGCAGACGTCGTCGGCGCCTGGTTAGGCGTCGCGCTGTGGCACTGGTTGCACGCGCGCAAGAGCGCTCACGCATGATGCCGGACGGCGCGTTAGGCACGACACTGCGCTCGCACATGGCCGGCGCGTTGCGAAAGGAGCACGCCGGGCATTCGGTAAAACTTGGCGGCTGGGTGCATCGCACGCGCAACCTCGGTGGATTGATCTTCGTCGACTTGCGTGATCGCGAAGGCGTGGTCCAGGTCTCTTTCGACCCGCGCTATTCGGAGCAGAGCGCGCTGGAAGTCGCGGCGAGCCTAACGCCGGAGACCGTCGTGCTCGTGGAAGGCGAGGTGGTCGAACGCCCGCTCGAGGGTCGCAACCCCGAGCTGGCGACGGGAGACATCGAAGTGCGCGCCAAGCGGGCGAGCGTTGTCGGTCCCGCGGTCACGCCGGCCATACCTGTGGCCCGCACGAAGAACGACAAGCTTCCTGCCGAAGAGCTGCGCCTCAAGCATCGGCTGCTCGATCTGCGCCGTCCGGAGATGGCGGAGAACCTGATCCTGCGCCACCGACTCCTGCAGCGCGCGCGACGGACGCTCGCGGGCGCCGGTTTCCTCGAAATCGAAACACCGATCCTAACGAAGCCCACGCCCGAGGGAGCGCGCGACTATCTCGTGCCCAGCCGGATCCATCCCGGTGAGTTCTACGCCTTGCCGCAGTCGCCGCAGATCTACAAACAGTTGCTCATGGTGGCGGGTTTCGATCGCTACTTCCAGATCGCACGCTGCTTCCGCGATGAGGATCTTCGTGCCGATCGGCAGCCGGAATTCACTCAGATCGACGTCGAGGCGAGCTTCGTCGGCGTGGAGGATATCTACGCCCTTATCGAACACATCCTTGTCGATCAGTGGGACGAAGGCGGCGAATCGGTGACGGCCCCGTTTCCGCGCCTCGCGTATCGCGATGCGCTGGAGCGGTATGGTGTCGACAAGCCTGACCTGCGCTACGGTTTCGAGATACAGGACCTAACGAGCAAGATCGGTGACGACGCTGCTCCCTTTGTGCGCGATCATCTACCCGCCGGCGGTCGGGTTCGTGGGATTGTCGCACCTGACTCGGCCAGCGTCTCGAGAAAGGACCTGGACGGCTGGAGCGCCGCCGTGAAGGACGCGAAGGCCGGCGGCTTGATCTGGGCACGTCGCACATCGGAAGGTTGGGAAGGGCAGGGCGTGAAGGCGATCGGAGCTACCGCGCTTGGCGCGATCGGAGGGGCCCCGGGAGATCTCTTGCTCGCTGTCGCTGGGCCGGACAGCGTGACGTCGCCGGCGCTGCACATCGTGCGTTCCGCGCTGGTTAGGCGGCCTGGCATCGAGCCGCGCATGAAGCATGCATTCATCTGGATCGTGGATTTTCCGCTCTTCGAACTGGATTCGGATTCCGGAGCATACGTCCCCGCTCATCATCCCTTCACGGCACCGCATCCTGAAGACTTCCAGTGGCTCGAGAGCGACCCGGGGCGCTGCCGCGCGCTCCATTACGATGCTGTCTACAATGGGAATGAGCTGGGCAGTGGCTCGATCCGCATTACGGATCCAGTCCTGCAAGGGACAATCTTCCGCTTGTTAGGCATCGCGCCGGACGATCAGGCGCGCCGCTTCGGCTTCCTGCTCGAGGGCCTCGCGGCCGGAGCGCCGCCGATGGGCGGCTTCGCGCTCGGCTTCGACCGCATCGCCATGCAGCTCGCCGGTGCCGCGTCGATGCGCGATGTCATCGCGTTCCCCAAGACCACCGCCGCGAGAGCCTTGTTCGAAGGCGCTCCGACGACCGTGAATCCCGCCGATCTCGCCGCGCTGCACCTAACGAGAGCGGCGGGGAAGGGAGGCGGCGCGCCGTGAGCGAGCAGGTCACGACTCATCGCCTCGACACGGGCGGCGCCGATCTGCTCACGCTCGCCGGTGTGAACGACGCAAACCTCGTCGAGCTTTCGCGTCAGACCGGGGTCAAGGTGGTGCTACGAGGCGACGCGCTCGTGCTCACCGGGCCGCAAAGCGCGGTCACGCAGGGCATCCAGCTCGCCCAGCGCATGATCGACGCCGCGCGCCAGCGCAGCGATCTGACGCCTGACGAGGTCGTGCGCTTGAGCATGGAGGCCCACGATCCGTCCGGAGACGGGAGCGACGGTGAGCTGCGGATCGCGCTTCCCGGAGTCCGCAAACTGATTCGACCGCGAAGTCCCGGACAAGCCGAGTATCTGCGGATGATCACGGAGAACGACATCGTCGTCGGCATCGGTCCCGCTGGAACAGGAAAAACGTATCTCGCCGTCGCGATGGCGGTTGACGCGCTGCTGCGTAAACGCGTGCGCCGCATAGTGCTCGCGCGGCCGGCGGTCGAGGCGGGTGAGTCGTTAGGGTTCCTCCCCGGCGATCTCCAGGCCAAGGTCGATCCGTACCTGCGCCCCCTCTACGACGCGCTCGAAGACATGATGCCGCCCGAGCGCATGCAACGCGCGCTGGAGACGCGCGTGATCGAGATTGCGCCGCTCGCCTACATGCGCGGCCGTACGCTGAACGAGGCTTTTGTGATCCTCGACGAAGCGCAAAACGCCACCAGCGCGCAAATGAAGATGTTCCTAACGCGACTCGGCGTGAACGCGAAAGCTGTGGTGACCGGCGACAAGACGCAGATCGATCTCGCGAAGCGCGAGGACTCCGGGCTGCTGCAGATCGAACGGATTCTGCGCGGCATCGAAGGCATCGCGTTCCACTACCTGGACGAGACGGACGTCGTGCGTCATCGCCTGGTTCGCGAGATCATCCGCGCGTACCGCGACGAGTCCGTCGACTAAGCCGTGGCTCCCCCTCCGCCGACCGGCACGTCAGGCAGCTGGCTCGCCGAGCTTCCACGGCGACTAGAGCTAGTCGCACACGCTCAGCGCGTAACCGTCGCGCTGGCGATCGGCGCGATCATCGTCGCGCTGTTCCCGCCCGTGCCGCTGTCGTGGCGCACCGTCCTCGGCGCCGCCGTGCTGCAAACGCTGCTTGTCATTCCGCTTGGAGTGATCCTCGCGCTGTATCGGCCGGGCGTCTATGCGTCTTTTCGCGCGATTCTTGGGATCGCGCTGTGCTTCATCGTCGTGCTGGTGCTCACGCGGGGCATCCTGTTCTATATCCCGAGTTACGGGCCGTTCACGGGTGCGCTCGTCCCGATCGGCGTCGCTGGACTGACGTTAGGCGTGCTCCTCGACGCGCGCACGAGCATGCTGGCCACGATCATGCTGGCGCTGCTCATCGGGCAGCTCCCACCGCTGGCCGGACAGAAGGGCGCCATCCTCTGCTTGTTAGGCGGCGCCGTCTCGGCGTGGAGCGTCCGCAGCTTGACGGAGCGACGCCGTGCATACGTCGCCATCGGTGTGCTGGCTGCAGGCTATGCGGTCGCGGCAGTCGCTGTGACGCTCTGGACGGCGACACCCTTGAGCGAGGCACCCACCGGCATCGCCATCGGAACGCTCAACGCCGTCGTCTCCGTTGCGCTCGCGTTGCTCCTGTTGCCGATCGTCGAGAACGTGAGCGGCATCGACACGTATTTCAGCTTGCTCGAGTGGTCCGATCTCAACCGGCCGCTCATGCGCCGCTTGAGCCTCGAGGCACCTGGGACGTTCGCGCACACACTGGCGTCGGCGCAGCTCGCGGAGCAGGCCTGCAACGCGATCGGGGCAAACGGCCTCCTTGCCCGCGTTGGCGCGTATTACCACGACGTTGGAAAAGTCACGCGCCCGCCGTTCTTCGTGGAGAATCAATCCGGCGAGAACCCGCACGACCGCCTAACGCCTACCGAGAGCGCGGCAATCATTAAGGGGCATGTTGGCGACGGTTTGCGGCTGGCTGAAGCGCATCGCGTACCACGCGCGATCCGCGCGTTCATCTCCGAGCACCACGGGACGGAGCCAATCTCGTATTTCGCAGAAAAAGCGCGTGGGACTGGAGACGATCCGAGCAGTGCGCTCTTTCACTATGCCGGCCCGCTCCCGCAGTCAGCCGAGTCGGCGATCTTCATGATGGCTGACGGCGTGGATGCGGCGACGCGCGTCTTGCGCGACCGGAGCGCCGAGCACATCCGCGAGGTCGTCGAGAAGATCGTCAAGCGCCGGCTGGAGCAGGGACAGCTACGCGACGCGCCCATCACGCTGGCGCACCTGGAGCGCATCAAGGACTCCTTCGTTCGTACCCTAACGAGCATGCACCACGCGCGCATCGACTATCCGTCGGGTGCCATGGAGCGCATTCGTAAAGACGGAGGAGGGGCCGCTTGACCCCCGCGCGACGGCGTCCGCGCCGCGTCGCGCTCGAGCCTGCCACGATTGACGTGGCCGTAGAGTCCCGCGTACCCCAGCGACTCGTATCGCGCGCGCGTGCTCGTGACATCGTCAGGCAGGCGCTCAAACACGCCGGAGTCAGACGAGCGATGGTTTCGGTGACGTTCGTGAGCGGACGAAGCATCGCGCAGCTCAATCGAACGCACCTGGGCAAGCACGGCGCGACCGACGTCATCACGTTCGCATGCTCACCCGCCACAAGCGATGCGCCGCTCGTCGCGGACGTGTATATCGCCCCTGAGGTAGCACGCGATAACGCGCGTGAGTACAACGTGGGCGCGCGCGAGGAGATTGTGCGGCTGTTGATACATGGCGCGTTGCACGCCGCCGGGTACGAGCATCCGGAATCCGCTGGTCGA
>CBQVAZ010000162.1:0-7311 GCA_967720205.1 uncultured Gemmatimonadaceae bacterium
ATGCCAACTATCAGCTTCCTGAGCTAACGCGACTCTTCCGCGAGCTACACGAATACGTGTACGAGAAGTTGGTCAGGCGAGATCGGTAGCCAACACGGGCAGTTTACGGATTCGCCGCCCCGTCGCGGCGAAGAGCGCGTTCAACACGGCTGGAATGAGCGGCGGCACGGGCGGCTCGCCCATTCCGAACGGCTGCTCACCATGACTCGGCACGATGTATGTCTCGATCACCGGTGTCTCGCTCATCCGCACGACGGGAAAGTCGCGATACGTCCCCTGCTCCACTCGCCCGTCTTTGAACGTGATCTCTCCTTTCATGTTCGAGAGCGCCCAGATCACGCCACTCTCGATCTGCTGCTCGACTCCAAGCGGATTGATGACGACGCCGCAGTCCACAGCGCACGTGACGCGATGCACGACGAACGGCAGATATCCTTCGCGCCGCTCGTTAGGCAGCGATACCTCGGCGACATACGCGATATGAGTCTCGCCGTCGTACACATTGCAGGCGACGCCGCGGCCACGACCCGCGGGCAACGGGGTTCCCCAGCCTGATCTCTCGCGCACGACCTCGAGCACCTGGCGCAAGCGCCCCCGATCGATCGTTAGGCCACCCGCTTTAACGGTTTCGTCCACGCCGCGCAGCAGCGAGAGTCTGAATTCCAGCGGATCGGCTTTCGCGGCGTGCGCCAGCTCGTCAACGAAGCTCTCCCGCGCAAACGTCGATGGCGGCGAATACACCCCACGCCATGGGCCAATGCGACATGGCACATCGACGCGCACGTACGACGTCTCGATCGCGGGAAACGCGTACGGGATATCATACGCGCCCCACATCGAATCCTGGAAATACGCGACTGGATCTTTGAGATCGTCTGCCGTCGGCGGACCGGACAGATTGTGCAGCGACGCTACCTTCTTGTGCCGCCACGCGAGAGGGCGCGCGGACTGATCGAGCGCACCGTACATCTGGTGCACTGACGCGTTCTGAAAATGCCCATGCCGCATGTCGTCCTCGCGCGTCCATAGCACCTGCACGGCTGTCGAGATCTCGCGCGACAATTCAGCGGCTTCGAGCGCGTAGTCGACAGCAAGACGTCGGCCGAATCCACCGCCGATCAGCGTGGGCGTCACTTGCACGGCCTCGGGCTGAATGCCGAGTAGGCTGGCGACTTCGCGCTGCACGCTGTTAGGCGCTTGCGTCGGCACCCAGATCTCACAGCGACCGTCGTGTACGTGCGCCGTGCAATTCATCGGTTCGACGGCGGCGTGCGCCGCAAAGGGGTAGTAATACCGCGCTTCTATCACGTTCGCGTTAGGTGCGTTGCTCGTCATCGAGCCCACGCTGCGCGTGACAACTCCCGGTTCGCTGACAGCGGCTTCCAACGCTTTCCAGTGATCGACAGAGTTGAAGCGTCGATTCTCTCCTTCGTTCCACTGCACTCCCAGAACCGCGCGACCCTTCATCGCTGCCCACGCGTTCGTTGCCACGACAGCAACGCCGCTCGAGATTCGCCGCACCGCGCCAACGCCACGCACTTTCAACGCCGCAGCCGAATCGATCGCGGCGACTGTGGCGCCGGGGACGGGGGGCCGCACAATGCAAGCGACGCGCCTCCCGCGTACCTGCACGTCGATGCCGTACTTCGCGCTCCCGTCGACGATCTGCGGTGCGTCGATGCGCGCACGTCGCGTGCCAACGATGCGTCTGTCAGCGGCAGTTTTGACGCGCACATTCGTTGGCACCGTTAGGCGCGCCGCGTCAGCCACCAGCTCGCCGCAGCGCAACCTGCGTCCGCTGGCGTTATGCAGGACGCTGCCGTTTTCGCTACTGCACGTCGTCGCGTCCACGCCCCATTTCGCCGCGGCGGCGGCGATGAGCATCGCACGAGCCGCGGCACCGGCCTCACGCAGCGGCCGCCAACTTCCGCCGATGCTCCAGCTGCCACCCGTGTTCAGACGAGTGAACGAGGGCCCGGGAGAGGCCTGCACGACCTCGATCGCAGACCAGTCGGCATCCAGCTCATCGGCGACGATCATCGCGAGCGACGTGCGAACGCCTTGCCCCATCTCTTGTTTGCCGATCGCCAACACCGTGCGGCCGGTTTCGTCGATGGCGATCCACGCGTTAGGTGTAAACCGCGCCGGCGCTCGGTAGACTGTGACCGCTTCGCCCTTCCAGCGGATGCCCAAAATCAATGCAGAGCCGCTCAGCGCGCCGTGACGGACGAAATCGCGGCGCGATGTCATGGCGTCCCCCGCACTACTCGATGGATCGCGCGCCGGATGCGAGGGTACGTGCCGCAGCGACAGACGTGCTGATCGAGCGCGGCATCGATGTCCGCATCTGTCGCGTTAGGCTTCGCTTTGAGCAGCGCGCTGGCCGTGAGCAGCATGCCTGCCTGGCAATAGCCGCACTGCGCGACGTCCTCCTCGATCCACGCGCGCTGCAGTGGATGGCTTCGGTCGCTCGAAAGGCCTTCGATCGTCGTGAAGCGCTTTCCTGCCGCGTCTGCCGCTGTGATCTGGCACGAGCGCACGGCAGAATCACCCTGGAGCACCGTGCACGCACCGCACGCGCCAACTCCACAGCCGTACTTCGTTCCGGTGAGCCCGAAAGCATCGCGCAGGATCCAAAGGAGCGGCGTGTCGCTCTCCACGTTCACGGAGTGGCTGCGTCCGTTTACAACTATAGATATCTGAGCCATGAGCGTCCCATCGCTTCGGACCTAAAGTACGCCGCCCGCCGAGGGCCGATGTCAGCAACTGGTAAGGATTGCGTGCGTATGCGCCTAGTGTTTCGACCTAACGAGGCCGGCCGCCGTATCGCCTATTCTCGTGATCGCGCCGCCGTCATGACGATGGCAAAAGACGGCGTCAGCTGTCTTGCGTCAGCAAGTGTGCTAGGACCAGCAGTGGCGGCAGGCTAGCCGTGCTGGGGCCGGCGCGGGAGGAGGCCACGCAAGCGCGCAGCCATACCGGACTGGGTCCACCGCTGCCACGCGTTGAGCAGCGCATGCGACGCGCGGATCTCGCGGAATGTTGTCCCGCTTGACTGTGGCTCATCGCGCTCGAGTTGCATGAACTCCGACCGGTCGTTCGACTCTCGCTCGAGCAGCTCGAAGTCGCTCAGTCCCTCTAGTTGTCGGTGGTGCTCGTTCGGCATCGACAGTGCTCGTCGTTGATAATCCATCCGGCAGCAGAGGAGCGCGGGCGCCGATGTATTGACCATATGGATAATAGAGAGTAGCGCCCCTTGTACAAGTGGTCAAATACAGTGCGCTTTGTGTGTGGACAGTCGTTATGACCGACTACCGCGTGTTGGCGTGGCGAAGTTGCTTCGTTATCGGTCGGGCCACCGGCTGGCCAGCCGTGCTCAACGCACCCTAAGCCGCCGCTTGGAGTTGCGCGCCGCGGGGATGGATCTTGGTATCGCATTGGATCGGCCGGTCACGTTGTCGAGCATGTGCGCAGCGACGTCGAAGTGATGCTCGATGTCTAGCCCCTTCGGGTCTATCACTGCCTGTAGGGCGCATCCTTGAACCAAGCTCACGGCTACCGCGGCGATCCCATCAGCTGTCAAGCGTTTCGCTTCGCCTTGCCCGTTGCGGCCGCTCCGTGATTCCTGTTGAGGATCCAACATGGGTAGCGTGAGCGCTTTCCAGGCCGCCCTGTAATCATCGAGCGCGCCACCGATCCTATTGCGGATCGGAGCGCTGCGCACGCCGAGGGCCCAGTACTCCAGAAACAATCGGAAGTGACGGGCCTCGGTCGAGAGTCGGTCCATTTCGGCGCGCAGCAACGCGTGCAGCCGCTCGGAGGGACGGATGATGCGCTCGACGCCGTATGGTACGCGTAACACGATCGTCGCGTACAGCACGCGGTCGAGCAGACCACGGACCAAGTCGGTTCTGCTCTTGAAATGAAACAGAACGGTGCCATGGCTGACGTGAGCGCGCACAGCCACCGCCCGGAGAGTGAGCGCGTCCAAACCCTTCCTCGCCGCGACATCGTATGCGGCACGCAGAATCTCTTCGTGTCGCGTCTCCTCCGACAACTTCCGTCCAGGCATGTTTCGACTCGCAGGTACAGACGCCGTACATTTCGTTAACCACGTGGTCAATGGATGATAGTTCTTATTATCCACGTGGTCAACTGAGCGTGACAGAATCAGCTAGGGCTTGCTTGCGGCACCAGGCCGCCACCCACTACGTTCCGAGTACGCGGATTCGCGAGGCGGCCCGACGAAAGTCCCAGTGTCTTCTTGGAGCCTTGCGCGGTGCAGTACGCCTTTGCGGCCGTGCAGAGGTCCTAACGCGGCAAGACCCCGAGAGCCGCGTGCACGAATACAGTTGAATCGCTCAGTGCCGCACTCCCTCTTCCCGTGCCGCTCTCAACACCTAGGAGTTACGATGCGCATCACCGGGACAGTCAAATGGTTCGATGATACCAGAGGGTTTGGTTTCATCGCCCGACAGAACGGCGACAAGGACTGCTTTGTCCATCATTCGGCCATCCAAAGCAACGGCTATAAGGCCCTCGCCGAAGGTGAGCGCGTCGAGTTCGACGTCGTGCAGGGCCAGGGAGGTCCCGCGGCGGGGAACGTGATACGACTCATCGCTTGACGTTTTACAGCGGGCGACTGCCCTCGCCTACCGCATTCACACACCGCCACAAAACGGTGAAGAGGTCATCATGATTCTACCCGGGACAGTGAACTCACGCTGGATCCAGTCGTTAGGCACGGACCAGCTCCGCGAAGCCGAGGGATTGCTGCACGCCGTGTTCCTCAAAGAGGAGACCGCCGAAAAGGAACGCACCGGTGCGCGCTATAAGCTGCTGCGCGGGCCCGAATCGCTCGTAAGCGCGTGGAATCGCTGGCTCCTCGTCAACAATGCGGCGCGCACGAGGAAAATAGTCGTTCATCGTTCCGCAGCGCGTCAGTAACAGAGCTTACGGCCTCGACCTAACGAGACGAACCCGCGCGAGCATCGGAGCCTCCAGCTTACCGTCGGCCCGAAGGCGGCCGTTCTCTTCGTAGGCGTCGAAGCCGCCGTTCGCCACGAACACGACGGCATCTCCCATGGCGGTGATATGCGTTGGCTCGCGGATGCTCGTCGCATCGCGCGCCAAGATCTCGGCGCCGATGACCGCTGACCTGTCCGCGTTCAGCTGCAGCGCGACCACGCGATCAGGTGCAACACCATTCTGCACGCCGATCAGCCGGCCGTCGTGAAGAATCATCCCGTCGATGCCGTTTACGGCCACGTCGGATGGATGCGCAGGCCAGAAGACGGTGCCTAACGCGGCGTCCACGATCGCGATCCCGCGCGCATAGTCGGCGACGAACAGCCGCCGGCCGTCCGGGTCCGGCGCAATGCCCTGCGGCGAGAAGAGAACGCCCGGCGCAACCAGCGTCGCCAGAGAATCGCGCCCCGCCCCCTCGCGTATCACGAACATCATCCCCGCGCGGCCGTCCGAGACGAAAAGATCGCCGTTCGTCGAGACCGCGATATCGCCAGGCTCGTGCGGCGTGCCGGCCGGCAGTTCCCAGCGTCCAGTTAGGCGCCCGTCGCGAAGATCGTAGCGATGGATCGCCGCGCGCCCCGAGTCGCTCGCGCTCCCACGCACGGCGTGCGGCATCCACTTCGTCGATACCCAGAGCCTGTTCCGCGCCGAATCGATAGCGAGGCCGAGCGCGGACCATCCTCCGTCTCGCGTCAGGTCGATGAAGTCCCGCACCTCGGCGTTAGGCTTAACCGCAACCACTTTGCTGTGTCTGATGCTCGAGACGAGCAGCCTCCCGCGCGATGCATCGTAGGCTACGCCTTCGGCGACGAAATCTTTGAGCGGCATCGTAGCGACGACAGTCGCTGTGCCGATCGGCTCAGCGTTCCGGCGAAATGCGGCCGTCAACGATCTGAACTCTTCACGCTGCCGCAACGGAGTGAGCATCGTATCCGCGGCCAGGTCGAGACTGAGTCCCATCCGAGCCAAGCGTCCTAACGTCGCAATTGCCGTCGCGGTGTCGCCTAACCGAGCGCTCGCACGGGCAACAGCGAGCGCAACCTGCGGATGCCCATGCAGTCCTTCGTCCATGCGCAACAAGTGCTCGCGTGAGGTGCGCCAATCCCCTCGGTTGCGCGCGTCGCGGGCCGCGCGATCGTGGTCCATCCATGTCGATTCGGCGCGAGCGGTCTGGGCGTGTGCACTCGTGCCTGCGGCACAGAGCAGCGCGACGAGTGCGGCGCTGCGAGTCATGACGGAACGCATGACCCTAAAGAAGGGGTCACGTGCGACGCTGCGTCGTCAGAAACGTGTCAGCGTGATGTCGCTCCGCCGGTCGAATTCGCCTGAAAGATCAAGCAGGTCGTGGTGCCCGAGGCGATCAGCTCGCCTGTCTGGTCCGTCACGCGTGCTTCTGCCGTCCCGACGCGTGCGCCACGCGACACAATTTTTCCCTCGATCCTGAGCGCACCAGTTTTGTGTGTCATCGGCTTGTGGAAGGCGATCTTGATTTCAAGCGTCGTGTAGCCCTCCCCCGCTTTGAGCGTCGAATGAACGGCGCACCCCATCGCCGTATCGAGCAGCATCGACGCATATCCACCGTGCACGGAGCCGATGGGGTTATAGAACGTCTCGTTAGGCTCGGCGCGAAACACGACGCGTCCCACCTCGATTTCAACAGGAGCGATCGGCATCACCGCCGCTATCGGCGGCTGGGGATAACGCCCATCCAACATCCCCGTTAGGAACTCGATACCGGCCTGGCCCAGCACTTCACTCAGTGGGACGGTCCCAACCTCTCTGTTCGTGAGCGGATTTGTCGCGGCCATGAGACGCTCAGTGAGAGCTCGAGGTCGACGCGACAGTCGCTGCCCCTTTCTTGTGAAGCCACGCGCCCTTCTCCACGGCCTGCTCCACAAGCGCATCGAGGTCCACGGCTTCAGTGCGGAAGTTCACGATGCATGCCCGTATGGCGAAGCGCCCATTGATCACCGCGTTCGACGGAAATACGCGCCCTGAGAACTGCAGCTCCGCCATCAGCCGTTCGTTCAGACGATTGAGATACGCCTCAGCGGACGGATCGCCGCGAAGCTCTGGCGGCACGTAACGAAAACACGCGATCGAGAGATCCGGCCGCGGACCGACCGGCTCGAGCTCGGCGTGCGTCTCGGCACAACTATATAGATACTGCGCCAGCTCGACGTCATGCGCGATGCGACGCTGATACGCGTCCCAACCGTGAGCGAGGAGCGACACCCAGATCTTGAGCGCATGAAATCCGCGCGAGAACTGCGGGCCTAACGC
>CBQVAZ010000163.1:0-7217 GCA_967720205.1 uncultured Gemmatimonadaceae bacterium
TCCCCGCCATGGAAGTCCTGCTCTCGACGCCGGCGCTCTCGAACCTGATTCGCGAAGCGAAGACGTTTCAGATCCCGTCTGTCATGCAGACATCTCGCAAGTTGGGCATGGTCACGCTCAACGACGCATTGCTCGAGCTGGTGGACAAGGGTCAGATCGAAGTGCGTGAAGCCTATCTTCGCGCCACGGACAAGAACGCGATCGTCCAAGGGCTGCTCTCACGCGGTCACGACGCATCCTTTGCCGACGCGGCGCATTCGAGTGGGGGCGGCAACGCGAGCGGTGCGAGCACACCGCCCAGCCGCGGATCGCCGATGTCGCGTCCGAACGCCGCTGCACCACAAAGAGCCGCAGGCATCGGCGGTGCGCCACAACGCCCAGCTCCAACTGGCGGGTCGGGCCGTCGCTAGGCTACCGATCGCGTTAGGCAGAATCTACAACAAACTTTACCACAGAGAACACAGAGGAGTGCGTTCTTTGCTTTTGTTAAACGCTTTTCCTCTGTGTTCTCTGCGTTCTCTGCGGTTCAAGCTCTTCATCGTATGCACCAAAAAAACGGCAGGACCACCCGGGGCCCTGCCGTCATGAAGTTAGAGAGCTTGTGCTGCCTAACTGTTAACCACCTCGCTGCCGGAGCCCGCATCCTCGACGTCCACGTCATCGGCATCGCCACGTCGGCGTGAATACTCAGGGCGCGTACTGTAACCGTAACCATCCAGTACTTCGCCCCCGCGCATGTAGTCGTGCCCGTAGCCGCGGCCGTGGGGATATGAATCCCTGGCGGGCTCCTGCTGCTGGTGCATGGGACACCTCCGGGATGAGTGGCATTGGTAGGCTGCATTACAGTCGCGTAACACGCAAGTGCTTGGACCAGTGGCCGGCCCTACCTACATTTGGCGGCTATGCAAATCCGGAACATTGCCATCATTGCCCACGTCGATCATGGCAAAACAACGCTCGTGGACAAGATGCTCCGGCAAGCTGGTGCTTTTCGCGATAACCAGGTTGTACAGGAACGCGTGATGGATTCCAACCCGCTCGAGCGTGAGCGGGGCATCACAATCCTCGCGAAGAACACCGCGGTCACGTGGCGCGACGTCAAAATCAACATCGTCGACACGCCCGGGCACGCTGATTTCGGCGGTGAAGTCGAACGCATTCTGCGCATGGTCGATGGCGTGCTCTTGGTTGTCGATGCGTTTGACGGGCCCATGCCGCAGACTCGATTCGTGCTGCGCAAAGCACTCGAGCTCGACCGCGTGCCGATCGTTGTCATCAACAAGATCGATCGAGCGGGGTCGGATCCTCTGCGCGTCCATGACGAAGTACTCGACCTGTTAATCGAGCTCGAAGCGGAGCCATCGATCCTGGACGCGGCATTCCTGTACGCATCCGCAAGAGAAGGGACGGCCACGCGTGATATAGATGTCGTATCTAGTGACCTCGTACCGCTATTTCAGGCGATCGTGGATCACGTCCCTCCGCCGCCTAGCGACATCGACGGTCCGTTCCAGATGCTCGTCTCGACGATCGATCATTCGCCGTACCTCGGCCGCCTGGCGATCGGGCGCGTCGAACGCGGCAGCATCGATCTCGGAATGAACGTCGCGCTTTTGCCGCTCGACCCTTCTCTACCTGAAGTGACAGCACGCGTCACCAAACTGTTCACACACCAAGGGCTCGACCGAGTAGAGGTGCCGCGTGCAACAGTCGGTGACATCGTCGCGCTTGCTGGATTGGAGGGCGTTGAAATCGGATCGACGCTCGCGCACCTCGATTATCGTGAGCGTCTCGCCGGCATCGCTGTCGAAGAGCCGACGATCTCCGTCGACATCCTCGTCAACAACGCGCCGTTCGCAGGCAAAGACGGCAAGTACGTCACATCGCGTCAGGTTCGCGAACGCTTATATCGCGAGTTGGAACGCAATGTCGCGCTTCGCGTCGAAGACACCGATGCAACCGATGCATGGACAGTATCAGGCCGTGGTGAATTGCACCTTTCCATCCTGATGGAAACGATGCGGCGCGAGAGTTACGAGTTTCAGGTCTCGCGTCCGCGCGTGATCACGCGCACAGCGCCTAACGGTGAACGCCTCGAGCCATACGAAGAGTTGCTCATCGACGTTCCTGAAGACTACCTCGGCGTCGTCATGGAAAAACTGGGGCCACGCCGCGCCGAGATGTTGGAGATGAAGCATCCGGGGCAGGGAATGGTGCGACTGAGGTATCGCATTCCGGCCCGCGGTTTATTCGGTTTCCGCAGTGAGTTTCTTACGGATACGCGTGGTACCGGAATCATCCATCACCGCTTCCTCGATTACGGCGAATGGGCGGGGCCGCTCGAGGGCCGCACGCGCGGTGTGCTCGTCTCGATGGAGGCCGGCACCGTCGTTGCATACGCGCTGTTCAATCTCAAGGAGCGGGCAACGTTTTTCGTGGATCCGGGCACCCCAGTATATGAGGGGATGATCGTCGGCGAGAACGCGCGCCCTGGGGATATGGACGTGAATCCTACGAAGGAAAAGAAGCTCACGAACATGCGCACCAAGTCGAGCGACGAGAACATCCAGCTCGAGCCGCCCCGGGTGTTGACGCTGGAAGGCGCCCTGGAGTATATCGATGACGACGAGTTGATCGAGGTGACGCCGCGCGCGATTCGTTTGCGCAAGCGACATCTCGGTACAATCGATCGCAGGAAGCTTTCGCGCGACACCAAGCGCGATCGCCAGGCAGCTTCGCTCTAGCCTAACGGGGAGAAAATCGCATGTGGGACGAGATCGGACCGTCGGAATTGCGCGCCATGCCTGAATGGCTCGCCAATTCGCCGGTGTTTTCGATGCGCGACGACGATGACGAAGACGACATCGACGACGAGGAGGACGACGACGACGACGATGATGACGATCTAGGCGAGAGCGATTTCGACGATGAGTTCGACGATCCGGAAGACCTCGAGTTCGAGGATGATGATGATGAGGACGAGGAAGGCGACGAGGAGGATGACGAAGACGAAGACGACGAGCTCGATGACGACGACCTGGACGAATTCGACGACGAGCTAGTCGACCTGGACGACGAATATGACGAGGGCGAGGAGGAAGAGCGGCCTCCACCCGGTCGGGGAGACGACGAATAGCCGGCACGCAACGCCCAACTAAAGCTCACGGCTTTAGTTAATTGCCTAACGCTGTATCGCTGAGTCTCAGGGAACAACGAGGGGCAGTGATGCCACCGGATTGTTGCTTCCCGCACTTCCGGGCGGAATGGCCCCACCGCGCGTCGCTGTAAAGGTGACAGTCGCGAGACCGGTCGTGTTCCCAGTGATGTCGAGGTGCGCCTCCCCGGCGCTGTTCGTCGTCGTAACCGTCTTCTGCAGAGTCAACACGCCGGGATTGTTGCTGCTGATTGTGATCGTGGCGCCGTTGACGCCAACTCCGTTCGCATCCAGGACAATCACGGCGTAACGCTTCTTCTGCCCGCGATTTAGTACGAGGTCGGTCGCGTTGCCTTGTGGACCAGACGCGGTCATCGAGGAAGCACCGGCGTTGGCATCGATGTGAACCTTTCCAGTCTTCCCCTCACTGGTCGCGACGATGTCGCTCGCGCCGGACGTCGCGATGCCGGTGACGACACCAGCGGCATCGACGCTCATCTGCGAATTGTTGCTCGAGAACGTGATCAGGCGACCCGTCAGGATGTTGTTTTGCCCGTCGCGCAGCACAACCGTTAGGTGCATCGTATCGCCGGGGACGATCCACGATCGCGGGCTCGTGACGATGACTGTATTGACTGGAGCTTGAGCCGGCGGAGTCACGGTCACCGCGGCGTTGCCGACGACGTCAACCCCGTTGGCCCCGGCGCCCGTCGCGCGTGCCTCGATCGTCGCCGAGCCGCTCGACGTCGCTGTAACGAGTCCAGTCGATGACACTGACGCGATCGTAGGCGCCAGTGATACCCACGTGATCGTTGGCGTCACAGTGCCGCCCGCGACATCCGTCGCTGTGGCGCTGAGCTGTGTCGTTGTGTTGACGGCGATGCTCGTCGACGCAGGTGTCACGGCAACCGACGCGACTGGCGCCGAGGTTACCGTGAACAGCGATGAATCGCTCAGCCCGCCCGGGTCCGTCGCGACGACGTAGGCGCTGCCTAACGCGACGCCCGTGACCGTGGCACTGTCCGAGAATCCAGCCACCGGCGCGACGCTCACGATCGACGCGGCGCGCGACTGCCAGGACACAGTGCTGCTGCGCGTCACAACGCCCCCGGTCACCACGATCGCCCTGACTCCGACAGAGCCACTCACATAGACAGTGCTCGTTTTGGGCGACACCGTCGTACTGGAAATCGGTGCCGAAGACACTGCGACACTCACCGAGTCGTAGAGTGTCGTGCTCGCCCCAGGCGTCGAGGCTAACACATACGTGCTGCCCGCAGCCACGCTGGCTACCTGTCCGCTGCTGCTCACAGCAGCAATCGCCGGGTCACGCGACAGCCACGTGATCGCACGCCCCGATGCGCTCAGCGCACCGCCGACGGAGTCGAAGAGCTGCACGCTGAGTTGCTGCGTCTGCGGCGCCGTTAGGGAGACCGGCTTGGGCGAAATCACAATAGACGCCGCCGGCACGCTCGTAACGGTGACTGTCGCGCTTCCGGTCTGACCGCCGCTCGTCGCCTTAATTAGCACGCTTCCGACGGCGGCCGCTGTCACATCGCCAGACAGATTTACGCTGGCGATGCTCGCGTTGTCGCTGGTCCATACGTACGTGCGATTCGCGAGCGGACGTCCTTGCGCGTCCAACGCTTGGGCCACGAGTCTTCGGGTCTGGCCCGGCAGCAGCGACACCGCGTTAGGCGTTATGCTGACAATCGCTACTGGAATCGGATTCACGGTGATGGCCGCCGTCGCTGTTTTCCCCTCGCTCACGACCTGGATTGTCGCCGCACCCTCGGCAACAGCGACGATGAGGCCGTTGGAAGACACCGTCGCGATCTGTGCGTCGCTGGTAGCAAAAGTGATACTGCGCCCGCTGAGCGCGTTGCCTGCGCTGTCAGTGAGTGTAACGGTGAGCTGCGACGTCTGTCCCGGATTCAGCGTCACCTGGTTAGGCGTCACCGCGATGCGCGCAACGGGAATCGGCGTCACGAGCATCGTGGCTTCGGCAACCTTGCCTTCGACGGTCGCCCGGATCCGCGCGCTGCCTATCGCGAGCGCGATGACTTCGCCTTCGGAAGAAACGGGCGCGACCGCAGGATTGCTCGAGGACCAGAGCACAAACCGATCTGTCAGTGGTTGATTTTGCGCATCGAGGGCTGTGGCGCGGAACATGGCGCGCTCGCCCACAAGCGCGGTGTCCGCTGCTGGCGTGATCGTCACCGACGCTACCGGCTGCGGCGTGACTGAAATCGCGGCAGTTCCCGAGCGGCCATCGATCGTCGCCGTGATCGTCACAGAACCTGCGGACAACCCAGCAACGAGTCCGTTCGCGCTCACGATAGCGATTGTCTCAGTTGACGAAGCCCAAGTGACGGGCCGGCCGAGGACGACGGCGCCCGATGCATCGAGCGCTTCTGCCTGCAGCGGAATGGAGCTGCCCACCGAGATCGTCGCGCTGGCCGGCGTAACGCGCACGAGACTCACGGGTCGCGCGCTGACTGTGATGGTCGCACTGGCTGACTTGCCACCGCTCGACGCCGCGATGCGCACGTCGCCGGGGGCGACCGCGATCACGACACCCGATTGCGAGACCGTCGCGATGGTTTCCTTCTCTGACGTCCACACGACTCGGCGATTGCGCATCGCGTTCCCTGCCGCGTCGAACACCACCGCACTAAGCGTGATTGTCGTGCCGACCTGTATGCTGGCAGTAGACGGCGTTAGGACGATCCGGTCAACGCCGAGCGCGTCGCTCGCGAGGGGATGGTCGCACGAAGTCGACGCGACGATGCAAGCTAGAAGTGCTACGACAGACGCACGGCTGACGCGCGGCGTGCCTAACGCGAAACGTCTCTCTATGGCCGCATCCACGGTGCTCTCCCTACGAACTGCCGCTGCGTCGAACAGCGTGCTGACGAATCAATATTCAAAGGACTGTGGAAAATTGCCATTGCGGCAGATTCTGCGCTTGCCCAGGGCCCGCCCGCGACCGATCGGCATTGTGAAAGGCTGAGCCGGGCATGCCGGACCACGTGATTGCGACGCATGCAACTCTCGGTCCGCCAGCGCTGGCCTGCCCGACGGCAGGCTTTTGAGGGCTCGCCTAACTAGCGGGCGGGGCGGAAACTGAGCCCGATACCAATGCGCCCCTGAGGCTGCGGGCGCACCGCGAGCACAACGCCCTGTGGCGCGCGCGCCGGATCCACGCTGGACGCGAGAATGCCCCGCGCTCGCGTCAGCGACCCACGCGCAAAGGCGGACGCCTCGAACGCGCTCAGGATCCACACCGCAGCCAACGCCCCCGCTGCGGGGAGCAGGTACGGACGCTCGGTCACCTGAACCGAATCGGTATATGGGTTGCCGAAGGGGTCGCGGTACTCGTTGGTCTGCAGCGTCGACTTGTTCGTTAGGCCCGCCGCCGCGATCCCGCCCCCCAGCGCCAGAATCAGCACGCCGCGGATCGGTCGTCCGGTCGCCATCTGGCCCACGCCGGGTGCGATGAGTCCCTGAAAGAACACTGAGCTTGCGTCCCAGACGCGATCCTGCAGTCGCGCCATCGCGGATCGGATGGTGGCCTGGTCGCTGGCCCCGGGCGATAGTTGCAGGTAGCGCTCGAAGTCGGCCATGGCAGCGGCGCGCTCGCCGCGCGCGGCGCGCGTCAGGCCGCGGTTGTACCAGGCCTCGCTTGCGCCGGGGAGCGTGCGGATGACGCTACCGAACGCGGAGTCGGCGGCGACGAACTGCTTCTGCTGCAGCAGTGTGACGCCGGAGCGGAACTGCGCTCGCGCCTCATCCGTGCGCGCGATCTCTGCTGGAGGCGTTAGGCGCAGCACTCGCCCGCGCACTTCGTCCGCGTCGGGCGCTGTGGGCACAAGCGCCAGATAGCGACAGTACTGCCTGGACGCGTTGGGGATCTCGCCCAATTCTTCGTACTCGCGCGCGAGGTAGTATGCGACGCGCGGATTCGTGGGTGCGAGCCGAGCGGCGACGAGAAAGGCATCGCGCGCTGCGGCGTGGTCGCCCTGAACTGCGGCGTCCTGTCCGCTCGCGATCAGCTTGCGTG
>CBQVAZ010000164.1:0-7200 GCA_967720205.1 uncultured Gemmatimonadaceae bacterium
CCGAGGCGATGCTCGCGTGGCGGCTGCTGCTGGCCGGCCTCGCGCCCCTCGGTCTTTGGTACTTCGTCCGAGGGAGAGCTGCGGCCGGAATCGTACCGGCAGACGCCTAGTCGCGGAGCAAAAAAGAAAGGGCGGCATCTGCAGATGCCGCCCTAGCTTCCTGAGACTGTTCTTGACCGACTAAGAGCAGCGTCCGCCGCGAACGAAGGTGCAACCGTCGTTCATCAAGCCGATGTGATCCTGCGGTCCGCTGATCCCCGATTTGGTGATCTCGCGGAATGTCCCAAGCTTCTTCAACTCAGGGCTCTTGTACATGTTGGTTGCGACCTCCTCGTTTGCAATGAACGTCGAGCCGTCGCTCGGCGGAATTGAGGCGCACCCCGCGCCTCTTAGGTTTTTCGCTTGTCAGCCCACGTCACCCAAAGCGTGCGCGCAACCAACACTCTGCTTGCGCCGACGCAACAAGTGCGGCAGCCTCCTCCACGTCTGCTCCTTCCTTGCCGGCCCAGAGACTCGCCCGACTGAGGAATTTGCTTCCGTCTATCACGGCCAGGTCAGCAAGTATCATACCCTTACTGCTCTCAGCCGTAACCCACCGCGCGTGCTCTGAAGCGGTTCTGAAAAGTGTACGTTGAGGAAGTCCAGTACGAGCACTTCTGGGGCCCAACACAGCCGGTGGAAGGTAGCCTTTGAAAGCAGCCCGGAGCAGCCGTTTGTTCTCTCTTCGGGAGTAGCTCTCTTCAATCGGACGACCCGCCGCGAAGCGGACTATACGCTGGTCAAACAAGGGGGATCGAACCTCGAGGCCGTCAAGCAGGCCAGTCGCCGTGTAAGCCGCGTTGACTCGCTCCCCTGTTACCTGTCGTAAGAACCAGCTCTGGTCGAGGGCCGCGTGGCCTTCGCCGCGCCTGCGCTGCAATGGTGTTCGATTGAGCGTCTGCAGAGCCTCCATCTGGGAGAAGTTTTGATTCGCCCAGGTTGGTAGTTCACGCGTTAGACGGTGTTGCAACGGGCGTCGGTGTCGTAGTCCGTTTGCAACGGCCATCGCGTAAGACGGCAGGTTTGGTAGCACGACGGTTCGCGCGAACAACCTCCAGTCTCGTCCACCTCCCGCCTCACGCCAGTCGCGGGCGAGGGTGATGAATCGGCCGGTTCGAAAGTGGTCGGCGAGCCGCGCAACGCCGGCCGAGAAAAACTGGTCGCCGCCGTTCCCAACGAGAGCCGCTCTGAGGCCTGCCGAGCGCGTGGTGCGAGCGAGCGCGCGGTTCGCTGTCTCGTAGGTGTGGTACATCGGCTCGTCGCGGAGCCGCGCGAGGTCCACAGGGGCCGTAAGGGAAGGCACGTGATCGACGTCAAGCCACGTGGGCTCCAGATTCCAAAAACGCGTCGACTCCTCGATGAGCTCATCCTCGCGCCCTGGATCGCCCGGCGGATAGGAGATGGAAACGGGACGTGCCGGCTGCACGCGACTCTCTTTCGCAGCGAGCTGAGCGGCGGCGAAGAGAGTCGAGGAGTCGTAGCCACCACTTAGCCAGATTGCAGTCCCACCGAGGTTTGACGCGCGCTCGGCTACAGCTGCGACTATCAGGCGGCGCAGCTCCTCGGCTGCTTCGGCGAACGGCGGTCCATCGCCACGCAGGAACACAGGTACCTCCCACCAACGCGATACGTGCGGCTGAGTCGACGCCCGCCAATCCAGCCGGTGTCCGGCCGGGAGGCGTGCTGCGGACACATACGCGGTCCCGGCAGGATCGTGAACGCGCAGAAACAACGCGTCGTTAGCTACGGAAACGAGGTTCAGTTTCTTGTCGAAGCCAGGCAGCGTCGTTAGGCCATCGAGCCGAGAAGCGATCGCGAGCCCGCCAGGCTGCGTCGTGTAGAAGAGTGTGCGCACGCCTGTATGGTCGCGCGCGGCGATGACGCGGCGCTCGACGCGGTCCCACAGAATCAGCGCGAAGTCGCCTTCGATGTGCTCGAGGAAAGTGTCTCCCCAGGCGCGGTAGGCCGCCAGAATGAGTGCAGCCGGAGAGAGAACCGGGACCGTATGGCCGGCCGCGCGCAGGCCGGCGGTGAGGTCGCTCAGGTAATACAGGGTCGCATCGGCCGCGACGACGGCTTTGTCGTCTGCGGCGATACGCGCCGCCGCTGGTCCTTCGCCGCCCACCTCCCAGGCGTCCGAAATGGCGCCTAACGCCGTCCCACTATCGTGCCAGACCTCGACCAGCTCCTTCCCGCGCGCGTGCATGCCCAGGAGGGCTGCGCGCGCGAGAGCGGCAGTGTCCTGCGCAGCGATGTCGAAGAGCCCTACAATAGCGGTCATGGCGCAATGCTATCTCTAGCGTTCCTTTTGCGCACGCGTCATCGTCCTCGTGCTGACCCGGTACTGTGGCATTTCTGCATCTCGAATAGGAGGCAAGACAAGCGAGTGAAGATCGCGTCGATCGTTGGCGCACGTCCGCAATTCATCAAAGCATCTCCCGTGAGTCGCGCGCTCAAACAGGCGGGGCACGTCGAAATCATCGTGCATACGGGGCAGCATTACGACGCGCAGATGTCCGATGTGTTCTTCGACGAAATGGGGATCGCGCGTCCGGATCACTTTCTCGAGATCGGATCCGGATCGCATGCGGAGCAAACCGGGCGCATGATGGTCGCGGTCGAACGGACGCTTCTGGACGAGCGACCCGACTACGCGTTGGTGTATGGCGACACGAACACCACGCTCGCCGCGGCGCTGGCCGCGTGCAAACTCGGCGTGCGCCTCGCTCACGTAGAGGCCGGGCTGCGTTCTTTCAATCGCACGATGCCTGAGGAGCACAATCGCGTGCTCACCGATCACTGCTCCGATCTCTTGTTCTGTCCGACACAGACTGCGGTCGACAATCTGGCGAACGAAGGGATCCGGAGCGGCGTGCACCTGGTCGGCGACGTGATGTACGACGCGGTGCTGCACTTTACCACACGGGCGAAAGAGCAATCACGCATCTTGTCCACGTTAGGCGTGCGCCCGCGAGAATACATGCTCGCCACCGTGCACCGGGCGTACAACACGGACGATCCAGCAGTGCTCCAGCGCCTGCTGCGCGCGCTGGATACGATCGGGGCGCCGGTGGTCTTTCCGCTACATCCGCGCACGCGCGCGCGTCTCGCGGCTCACGACAATGGCAGGGAGCCGCGGAACGTGCGGCTCGTGGACCCAGTGGGATACCTCGACATGCTTTCGCTGGAGCAGCACGCGAAGGTCATTCTCACCGATTCGGGCGGCGTGCAGAAGGAAGCATTCTTCTTCGAGGTGCCGTGTGTCACGCTGCGACCCGAAACGGAGTGGATCGAGACCGTCAGCTCTGGCTGGAATGTGCTCGCGGGTTCTGATCCTGACGCGATCGTCAGCGCAGCGCGCAAAGCGGCTCGCCCGAGCGGTGCGGCGCCACAGGTGTTCGGGGACGGACGCGCGGCCAATCTAATCGCCGAGCTCCTGTCATAACACTCGGTAAGCCTAACGCGTGTGCCACTGCGCGATAGAGCGTGCCGCGTCAGACAGCCGCGCAAAGTCTCGCGCAATGTGCAGCGCGTACACGGCCGTTCGTGTCGCTAGTGTTGCCGCGCCATCGAACACGCGAGCCGCATCGGGCCCACCGAGGAGCGGTCCGAGCTTCTGATACTGAATGAGCGCCATGGTCGCGGCGATACCATCCAACGCTTCGCGCTGCACCGTTGTCTCGCTGTCGGGCCCGGTCGGAACCAGCGTGTAGAGCGCGTCGATGGGCGCTTCGCCCATCTCGAGAGACTCGTCAGGCAGCTGTTCGAAGATTCGCTTGTCACTCAGGACGGGGCGGCTCGCGCCGAGCTGCTGAAAGTGACCGGCCGTCTGCTCCCAGAGCCTAACGCTGTGTACACCGGGCATCGCTACGCCAGTACTCGGTGAGACGATCAACGTATCGTCGGTCAGGAGCTTTGCGTTATGCGCCGTGACGAGTGACATGGCGAGCGAGCTTTTCCCGTAGTTCTTGGGTGCCATGAAACCGATGGCGCGGCCCTCGAGACACACGGCGCTCGCATGCAGCGCGAGTTGACCTCGCTCGTGCTGTGCGAGCGGCAGCACGCGACCAATCAGGTCGGCGCGAGCGACGTCACGTTCGCAACCATGCTTCTTGTACCACACGATCCGTGCAGCACCATCGTGCAAGTCGAATACGCCCGTGTCGTCGAACTGCAGTCGCAGTGTGTCACTCGCGCGCAGAAACCTCGCCCAGACATTCTCGAATAGCTCGTCCTGACCTACCTCGGCTGCGGATTCGAGCGGGGGAGCCTCGGCTGTGGACGACTCGAAGTGCCAGGACGGCGACTCGTGCCCGATGCTCGCGGCCGCGACGCGGAGCTCCGGGATAGGTAGCGTGCTGCGGAGACGGCCACCGTAGACGACGTAATCCGGCATTAGCTAGACGTGAGTTTGTGGACGGCGCGCGCCGGCAATCTAGTTGGACGCGCTCGACGGCAGTTCTTGCCGGCCTCCAAGACCGTTGTGGCTAGCCGACTTACGGCCCGACGCGGATGGCCCTTGGCGTGCTCTGCAGTACAGATCCGCAATTGTGATCTAGATCGCATTCACGCCGTGACTACCAGCAAACTTCGAGCTTCTGCTCGTAACCCGAACGCAGCGAGTGCGCAGTGGAAACTGCGCGATGTGCTGCTGCTTATCGCCTGTGCGGCGCTAGGCGGGGCTATGGCTGAAACGGCCCTGATCCTGGGCGTGCGGCTGACTCTCGACAGAATCTTTCCGTTCAATCCGCAGGGGATTTGGCTCGCGCCGCTTGGAAACGCGGTGCTCATGATCCCGGCAGTCATTCTGGTTTGGGCTGTTGCGAGGTGGCTGCGTCCGAACTGGGCATTCCCTGCGGCGGTCACGATCGCGCTGTTCCTCGCTCTGCTCGAACCGTTTCTGTTGATCCGTCCGCGAGTGCACGAGCTGGCGCTGATCATTCTCGCGGCTGGCGTTGCTGCGAAGGCGGCAACGCTGGTGCACGAGTACCCGCGAATCGCGCGTCGCACGTTGCACTGGCTGACGGGTGGGCTTGCAGCGGTTGTCGTCATCGGCGCCGTCGGCTTCAACGGAACGAGAGCCTGGCGTGAGCGACAATCGGTAGGTCGGCTCGGGGCCGCACCCGATGGAGCGCCTAACGTGCTGCTGCTGGTTCTCGACACCGTTCGTGCGTTATCGCTTTCTGTCTATGGCTACGGACGCCCGACGAGTCCGGCGCTGGAGCGTCTCGCAGCACGAGGCATAGTATTCGATCGCGCCGTTGCGACCGCGCCATGGACGCTCCCGACGCATTCGTCGTTGTTCACCGGACATTTCGCGTACGAGCTGTCGGCGAGCTACACCACACCGCTCGATAGCACTTTCCCGACACTGGCGGAACGCCTAACGAGCATCGGCTATCAGACCTCGGGCTTCGCCGCGAATCTGCGCTACTGCACGTACGAGTACGGCTTGACACGCGGGTTCGGCTACTACAGGGACTTCGACGTCTCGTTGCGGGAGATGTTCCGAACCAGCACGCTGACGCGCACGCTCGCCTTCTGGTGGGCGGGACGTAACAGAGGCTACAATCCCGCCGGTCGTGTCAGCGCCGAGCGCATGAACGATCGGTTCTTCCACTGGCTCGACGACGACGACAAACGGGATCCCAAGCGGCCGTTCTTTGCATTCATGAACTTGTACGATGCGCACGGGCCGTATCATCCACCGGCGCCGTATGACACGATGTTCCTGGGCCGAGAGCCGTTGACGCGCGACTCCGAAACGCGCCAGTTCACGCCGGCCGAAGTGTCGGAGCTCACCGACTCGTACGATGGCGCGCTGACGTATCTCGACAGCAAGCTCAGTGAGCTGTTCGCTGGCTTAGAGCGGCGCGGGCTCCTCGAAAACACGATCGTGATCGTGACCGCGGATCACGGCGAGGAATTCAACGAGCACGGGCAGATGAACCACGGCAACACTCTGTATTTCCCGTCGCTGCACGTGCCGCTCATCTTCGCCGGCCCCGGCGGCATTCCGCGCGGACAACGTGTAGCCGATCCGGTGACGCTGCGAGACGTGGCGGCCACGGTGTTGCAGCTCGTCGGCGCGCCGGCGCGGGCTCAACTCCCAGGCCCTTCCCTCGCGCAGCACTGGGGCCGACAGCCCGATTCGTTAGGAATTGCTGCAGAATCGCCGATCTTCGCAGAGCTTGACTACGCGCGCAATCTGCCGCCGTCGATGCCGGTCTCGAAGGGCGTGATGAAATCGGTTGTCGTGGATGGTCACCACTACATTCGCGATGCCGAAGGCGTGGAGGAGCTGTACGACATCGTCGCTGATCCCTGGGAGCGACAGAACCTTCTCCGTGATTCCTCGCTCGCCCGTACGCTGCAGCGCGCGCGCGAGCTCGTAACGCATGCGCTCGAAAACGACGTTAGGCGTGGCGACATGCCCTATTATCCAAAGCCGTAGCCAGGGTTAGAGCCCGAGAATTCGGACACGCAAGCGTTGGCCAACGGGACCTCATTCTCGCTGAGAGACTGGGCCAGGCGAGCAGCTGGGGTGTGGTATTTCAAGATCCCATCCCTTAAGTACTTTGCGGCCCGCATCACCGGGCGCACGCCGACCAAGCTTCATTGAATCTCAAAGTGAAGGAAACAGGTTGACGGAAGCTCGCCCTGCTGAAAAGCAATCGTCGCTCTCGGCGCGCCTGAGTGACGCGTTACTCGTCATCGCTTCGGCGGCGCTGGCCGGTGCGTTGGGGGAGTTCGCGTTGATCATCGGTGCTCGGCTCGCGCTCGAGCGGATCACGATGCTCAATCCGCAGGGCATCTGGCTCGCGCCGATCGCAAATCTCTTCGTGATCGGTCTGCCGGTGCTGCTGGTGTGGTTCGTCGTGCGCCTGCTCAACCGGGGATGGGCGCTGCCTGGTGCGACCGCCGTCGCCGCGTTCCTGGCTGCGCTGGAGCCTTTGCTCGTGCTCAAAGGCCGGTTGCACATCGCCGCCATGCTCATTCTGGCGGCTGGCGTGGGCGTGCAAGCCGCGGTACTCATGCGCAGGCATCCCGTGCGAACCAGGCGCTGGGTCGCCGCGATAGCGATCGTCCTGGCGGCCGTCTCAGTCACAGGCGCGTTAGGCTTCAACCTGGCCCGCGGAGCGCGTGAGCGGCGGCTCGCGG
>CBQVAZ010000165.1:0-7147 GCA_967720205.1 uncultured Gemmatimonadaceae bacterium
CCACCGCCCGGGACAATCTGCAAACTCTTTTTCGACGCCGTTGAACGGCGGCGGCCGAATGCCATGCAGGTCCGGGTCGGCGGAGCGTATCAGCCGATTTCGCACGACCGCATCCTCGAGTGGGTGCGGCGCATCGCCCTCGGCCTTTCGGCGATAGGCGTGCGTAAAGGCGACCGCGTCGCGATCCTCTCGGAAAACAGGCCGGAATGGGCGATCAGCGACTACGCGTGCCTAACGAGCGGCGCCGTGGACGTGCCGATCTACGCGACATTGCCGGCCGAGCACCTCCCCTATCTGCTCAATGACAGCGGGACCGCGGTCATCTTCGTGTCGACGGCACAGCAGGCCGCCAAAATCTCGGCGATCCGCGCTCAGGTTCCCAAGCTGGCGCACGTCATCTGCTTCGACGAAGCGGCCGCCGCGAACGCGACGATGACCTTCGCCGCGCTGGAGAAGACCGGCGCGGCGAACGACTCGCCTGACCTGGCCGAGTCATGGCGGCGCAACGCACTGAGCCTCGCACCTAACGATCTCGCGACGATCATCTACACGTCCGGTACGACGGGCGAGCCGAAAGGCGTGATGTTGTCACACGACAACATCCATTCGAATGTCGTCGGTACGGCGAGTGCGATCCCAACGACTGAAGAAGATGTCGCGCTCTCGTTCCTGCCGCTGTCGCACATCTTCGAACGCACCGGCGACTATTGGCATTTCTCCAACGGCCTCTCCATCGCCTATGTGGAATCGTTCGACCTTGTCCCCACGGCGATGGCGCAAGTTCGGCCAATGGTCGTGATGTCCGTTCCCCGATTGTACGAGAAGATGTACGCGCGCGTTCTGGAGAACGCACTCTCAGGAGGACCTCTCAAGAAACGCATCTTCTTCTGGGCGCGCGACGTCGCGCTGCGGCGTTCGGACGTCGTGCTTGCAGGAAAGAAGCCCGGGCCAGCGCTCGCTGCGTCCTACGCTTTGGCGGACAAGCTCGTCTTTTCCAAACTACGCGAGCGCACTGGTGGCCGGCTTCGCTTCTTCGTGTCCGGAGGCGCCCCGTTGGCGCTCGAAATCAACAAGTTTTTCAACGCGGCGGGCCTAACGATTCTCGAAGGGTACGGCCTGACGGAGACATCGCCCGTGATCGGCGTCAACACTCCCGAGGCATTTCGCATGGGGACGATCGGGAAACCGATTGCTGGCGTCGAAGTGATGATCGCAGCGGACGGCGAAATCCTCACGCGCGGACCGCACGTCATGCTCGGCTACTACAACAAGCCCGACGCGACACGCGAAGCCATCGACAGCGAGGGCTGGTTCCATACTGGTGACATCGGCGTGCTCGAAGACGGCTTCTTACGCATCACCGATCGCAAGAAGGACATCATCGTAACAGCCGGCGGAAAGAATATCGCGCCGCAGCCGATCGAGAACGCAATCAAGACGAACAAGTACGTCTCGCAGGTGGTGATGCTCGGCGATCGGCGAAAGTATCCGATCCTGCTCGTGGTGCCGAACTTCGATCAGCTGGAAAAGTGGGCCAAGCAGCGGAACATCATCTGGACGGATCGTCCGCAGCTTTTGGCGATGCCGACCATTCAGGCCAAGATGGAGAAGGAAGTTCGCGAGCACTTCACGGACCTCGCCAGCTACGAGACTCCCAAGCGCATTGGCTTGCTGGCGCAGGATTTCAGCATCGAGAGCGGCGAGATGACGCCGACGCTCAAGGTGAAGCGGCGCGCGATCGAGAAGAACTACAAAGAGCTGATCGAATCCCTGTACACACCTCGCGCCGGGGATCCCGCGACCGTCGAAGTGTAGGGCCGCTGCCTAACGAGCGTTGCGCTATTGCGGCGGACGTCGGATCGTCGGCAACGTGCGATCGAGGAAGAGTTCTACAGGTTGTTTTGCGTCCGGGCCCATCCTGTGCTCGTCCATCAGGTTGATCGCTCGCGCGTTGGCAAGAGCTTCGTCGACCGGGATGCCACGCTCCTTGATGAGGTATGCAGCCCAAAGGTGGCTCGCGCGCCACGCGATCGTGCAGTGCAATAGAACTTTGCCGTTCGCGCTGCTGACAGCCTCCGCGAACTTCGCGAGCGTGGCCGGTGAATAGGGGAACTCGGCGTTGCCGCGCACTGGCAGATAGACGTACCGCATCCCGAGTTCCGCAATGAGCGCCGGCTCATCGAAACGGACGGCACTGCGCATCTCTTCGGGCGTCCTCAAGTTGACGACCGTCGTCACGCCACGTGCCTTCATTTCGCGAAGGGCTCGTTCGGTGGGCTGCCCGGCTACAAAAATGTCCTCGCCGACGCTGGCGAACCGAGCCTGAAACATTCCCGACGTATCGAGAATGACCGGGTCGGCAAGCTTTGCGATCGAGGCGGGCTTAGTGAACTGCTGTGCAGGGGCAAGGCTCGGTGCCAAAGCGAGCCCACATAGCAGCAATGCCAGAGCCTTTTCGTGTCTCATTGTACGTCTCGCTACTGAGTGTTGCGTTGTACTGATGTTAGCACCGGCTTGCGCGCGACGCTTGAACAATTTTGACCGGTTAGCGAGGCGCGCGACGCAAACTGGTCATCTCTGACGCGCGCACGCCGACCAGTTCCCGCTCGTCATGAGCAAGTAGCGCCATCCCTTCGGGCAGCGCGGCGCTGGCCGGAATCACCAGACGCCCATTCACGCGCAGCCGCTCGCGGACCTCGTCCAGTTGGAGCTGCCGCAGCTGATTCTCAGCTACCGCAGCGCCGTGCGCCGCGCTCGGCGCTATTGGTATAGTCGCAGCAATCCGGAGCACGCTCGAATGGTCCGCGATGTGTTCCTCCTCGTTCCGCGGGGCGTTGATTGCCACGCAAATGGCGTCGAACATGACGCTCAGCGCGGGTGCGAAGCGCGCGTACTCGCCGAACATCAGGAGGAGCCGCCCGGGCTCGGTGAGGTCCAGCTGAGCGGCGAGCCGTATCGCGGCCTCCTCGTTAGGTGGCTCCCGAGTGACAGCGCCAGCTTCCAGGTCTTGGGATGCAGGATCGCGGCGAAAATCCGCAACCCCATTACGGATGCGGTATTCGGCGCCGCAAACTGGGCAGCCGAGTGATCCCTCGATGATACGGCGCTCGACCTGCCGCGTCGCCGACGCGACGAGCGCCGATTCCGCATGGCCGGCCGGGCAGCGCAGGAGCTCGATGACGCCGACGTGCATGGGTCAGTTCCTAGGCCCGCGTTAGGCGCAGCTCGTCGATGTTGACGTCGCGCGGGCGGGTCACGATCCAGTGAACCGCATTACCGACAGCCTCGGCCTGGAGCATCTGTGAGCGCGGTGTGAAGCCCGGGCGGTGGTCAGGATCGATTGCATCCCACAGATCGGTGTCGACAGGACCCGGCGACACGAGCGACGCGCGAACGCCGCTCCCCGCGAGCTCGAGGCGCAGCACCTCGTGCAGCGCGCGGGCGCCGAACTTCGCCGCAGCATACGCACCATTTTCGGGATACGCCGCTCGGTCGGCGATTGAGCCGATGCTGACGACGTGTCCGTCGCCCCGCGCGCGCATGAACGGCACGAACGCGTGCAAAAGGATGTACGGCGCACCAAGGTTGAGCGCGAGCGTCTGCGCAAAATCGACCGGCGATAGCTCGCCGATCCTACCTAACGAGAAGACACCGGCATTGAGCACCAGAATGTCCGGCGCGCCGCCGAAGGCGTCGAGCACGCGATCGATGAGCTTCGCGATCTGCTCGCCATCGAGAAGATTGCACGGCAGTGCCAACGCGCCGTGGCCGATGGATTGCGCGTGTTCGCGCAACGCGTCCGCCGAACGTGCCGCCAGAGCGACGCGCGCGCCATTCGTGCCGAGGGAGCGAGCCGTGGCGAGGCCGATGCCGCGCGAGGCGCCGGTGACGAGCGCCGTGCGACCCGCCAGCGGCGTCTCGCTCACCCGAGCGATGCTGGACCGTGCGCCAGACGCAAGAACTCCTCGCGCGTGCGCGCGTCGTCGCGAAAAATGCCGGTCAGCGCGGACGTGATCGTCTTGCTGTTCTGCTTCTCCACGCCTCGCATCATCATGCACAGGTGGTATGCCTCGATCACAACGCCGCATCCGCGCGGCTTGAGCACGCGACACACAGCGTCGGCGATCTCGCCTGTTAGGCGCTCCTGCACCTGGAGCCGGCTGGCGAACATATCCACGATGCGCGGCAGCTTCGACAACCCAACGATGCGTCCATTCGGGATATAGGCGACGTGCGCCCGGCCGAAGAACGGCAGGATATGGTGCTCGCACAGCGAATACAGCTCGATGTCGCGTACCATCACCATATTGTCGTGCTTTTCGTCGAATACTCCGTCGCCCACGACTTCGTCGAGCGTCATGCCGTAGCCGCGGGTGAGCCACGCCAGCGACTTGGTGACTCGTAACGGCGTACGCTGCAACCCCTGGCGCTCGGGGTCCTCGCCTAACAACTCGAGCTGGCGACGCACCAGCGCTTCGAACTCGGCCGCTGCCTCGCCTGGCACTCCTTGTCGCTCGTCGTCATCGTCGCGTTCGTGCGGCAGCACCAACCCGGCCGCGCGCGCGCCATCAACGCCCTTCGTATTCGACATAGTTGTTCTCGGTTTCCCAAAGCTTGAGCCTCACGAGCTTTGCCGGCGCGATGCGCGGCTCGAGCACGCGCCAGCATGCGACAATGAAGTGCTCGGTCGTGGGATTCTTTCCCGCCATGAACGGCACGTCGACGTTGAGGTTCTTGTGATCTACGTGGTCGATCAACTCTCGCCATACGAGATCCCGCAGCAAGCCGAGGTCCATGACGTACCCGCTGCGTGAGTCGATCTCACCCGTGACGGAGACTTCGAGCGTGTAATTGTGCCCGTGAAAGTTGGGGTTGTTGCATTTGCCGTAGAGCGCGCGGTTCTCCTCGTCGCTCAGCGCGGGATTGTGCACGCGATGGGCGGCGTTGAACCGAAGGACGCGAGTGACGGTGACGAGTGGCATTGTGTAAACGTGCGAACTGACACCTAACGGTAGCGCTAGGCACGAAACGAAAGAAGCTCCGGTGAAAGACCGGAGCTTCTTAATGAATGGAACGAAGAGGGGTTTTATGAAGCCCGATGGAAACTGATGAGGCCCGCAACCATGTTTTCGTCGTCCCCGCACTGGGGCATGGCGTTCACACAGCGTTTTGGAACCCGCCCATGGACTTGTTGGCTCAAAAACTGAGTCTCTTCGCCCCACGTCTTGAGTCGAACCGAATGTAGGTGCAGAATCCGGCACCGTCAATTACGATCACACCTTATGGACGTCGGCATCTTCATTGCAATTGCAATGCTGCTTGTGTGGGCAGCGGGAACTTTTTTTTCAGAAGCTCCTGGTTGGCTGCACCTGCTGCTCACGTTCGGCGTGTTTCTGCTCATCTGGCGCATTGTTGTTCGCAGCAAGGCGCCGAGCAAAGGACGCGCGAAAGAGAACGCTGGTCACACACAACGTTAGGTAAACTGCTTAACTAAAGCCGTCAGCTGCTGTCAGCTTTCGTTGCTGTAAGCTGGGAGCTGACAGCTTTAGTTTGTTTTGTGCCTAGATCTCCCAGTTCGACAGGATGATCCCCAGCGGCGCCCGCACCTCTTCGTACCCCCCGACGTACATTCGCAGATCGGTCCAGCGTACGCGCGCGCCTAACGAGATAAGCCGGCGGTAGGCCTCGAGATACTCGCCCTGCATGCGAATCGCAACGCGACGCGTGCCGTGCTTGCGGGCCACATCGGCCAGCCCCTCCACCAACGTCTCGATGCGCGTTTCGTCATCCAGCACGAGTTTGAGCACGCGCAGTTCCTCGCGCGCACGGCCATCGACGAGCGGCGCCACGTGAAAGACAGCGAACCCAACAACGCGTCCACCCTCTTCCAGAATCAGCGTGTCGCCGACCCCCAGCTCCTGCGTCAAGCGCATCTCGCGCGAGAAATCGTAGCCCGGAAGGAGCGCGTGACTGAGCGAGCGCGCGGCTGCAACAGCGTCATCGCGCGCGGCAGAGCTGAGCGAGCCCAGCGTTCGCGTCTTGCGCGTCCCTTCGTGTGCTTCGACCGTCAGCGTGATCGTTAGGCGGCCCGGTACAAAACCAAGCCGCGAGTAGAAGCCGATGTTGTCCATCGTGCGCGGCATCGTCTCCAGCCCGATCACACGCACGCTGCGGGTCGACAGCAGCCGCGTCCCGGCTCGCACGACCTCCTTTCCCACATCGCTCCCCTGCCAATCGGGACGCACCGCGAGCGGACCCATCCAGCCTTCGACGCCGGATCGGTGCACCACGTTGAACGCTACGATGTCGTCGCGCTCACCGCGCCAGAACATCGCGTCGCCGCCGTCGACGGCGTCTTCAATCGCATAGCGCCAGATCGCCGGATTGAGACTCGGCACGCGCACACCGACCATGCCGTCGCGCCGGTATCGCTCGGTGAATGCGGTCGAGAAGACCTCGTTCAGCTCGTCGATGTTGGCGGGCAGGATTCGATGCGGCCCCGACGCCGAGCGCGTGCCGGGCATCTCACGCGTGCTCGTCATTCGCCCACACCGGCTGGAACGGCCCCCGCCATACTCGTTAGGTCCACCTCTTCATTGGTAGTGCGCACGCGCGACGCACCGGTGTCCTCGTCGTATTCGACTGTCATCACGCGATCGAGACCGTCGCGCACAGACTCTACGTGCGTGATCACGATCACCTGCTCGAAGCGATCATGCAGCCGCCGGAGCAGCTCGACAACCTGCTGCCGTCGCGCTTCATCGAGTGAGCCGAACACTTCATCGAGCACCAGAAGCGAGAAGTTGAGTCCCGCACGATCGGCGATCATCTGCGAGATGGCGAGGCGAAGAACGAGGTTCGCCAGGTCCTCCTCGCCACCGGACAGCACCGTCTTCACACTGCCTTCTTCAAGAACGCGCACGTTGTACTCGTCGTCCAGCTTGAGCTCCGTGTAGCGATCGTCGGTGAGCTGGCCGAGGAAACCGCTCGCGATCTCTGACAGTTCGGGGCGCAGCTCGAAATTGAGGTCCGTGCGCAGGTCTGAAAATGCGCGATCCAGCTCATCATGCAATCGACGATCGCGCTGCAGCGACTCCAACTGGCGCTGCGCGCGATCGAAGTCGCCTTTCGCAGCCTTGGCGCGCTC
>CBQVAZ010000166.1:0-7135 GCA_967720205.1 uncultured Gemmatimonadaceae bacterium
GGCTTGTCACGCCTGCCGAACGGTCGCGGAGGGCAGGGATCATGTCGATCGTCCCGCGCGACGCGGCTAGCGTGAGCGCACGCTTAACGAGTGCTAAGGTGACGCATTCCTTGCGCGAAGGTGCGATTCGTCTGTCGCCGCATTTCTATCAGACGCCCGAAGAGATCGACGCCGCGCTCGCCGTCATCGACTAGTGGAGCGATAGATCAAAAGCGGAAGCGCGGACAAACGCGGATAAAAGCAAGACCAACGCGGACACACGATGTGTTAACAAAAGCTGTCCGCGTTAGTTCCGGCCTCTGTCCGCGTTGGCCCGCGCTGTCGCTTTTAGGATATCTGAACCAAGGCCAGGTCTCGCCCGCCTTTGCGAACGAGGAAATACGACCGGTGGATCGCCTCCTCACGGGGAACGGTGAGCTCCTCGCTCGTCAGACGCCTGCCATTCACGCTCACGGCGCCCTGCTGTAGCTGCCGCCGAGCCTCGCCCTTGGATGTAACGAGGCCAGTCTGCACCAGCAATTCGATCACGCTCACGCCGTTAGGCGACACGACCTCGTTACCCGACAGATCCCGGAAAGGAATCTCCTCGCGCAGGACGCTCAGCGCCTCAGGGGTCAGCTGGCGCGGATCCGCGCTCTTATCGAACAGCAGCCGAGACACTGCCTGTGCCGTTTCCGCGGCTTCGGCGCCGTGCACCCGCGACGTCACGTCCATCGCCAGCGCTTGTTGCGCCGCTCGGCGCTCCGGGTGCGCCACGACTGTTCGCTCGTGCTCTTCGATCTCGGCGCGCGGCATGAGCGTGAAGTAGCGCAGGTAACGACCGGCGTCGGCGTCTTCCACGTTTATCCAGAACTGATAGAAGCGGTACGGCGATGTCAGCGAGCGGTCGAGCCAGACGGCCCCGGCTTCCGTCTTGCCGAACTTCTTGCCGGACGAACTGGTGACGAGCGGCAGCGTCACACCGTGCGCCTCGACGCCTAACGTGCGGCGTATCAACTCGCGGCCTGCGACGATGTTCCCCCACTGATCCGATCCGCCGGTCTGCAGCGTCACGCCCTCCCGCTTGTGCAATTCGAGGAAGTCGTACGCCTGCAGCAACATGTACGAGAACTCGGTGTAGGAAATGCCACTGTCGAGCCGGGCTTTAACAGTCTCCTTGCCGAGCATGAAGTTGACGGTGAAGTGCTTGCCGACATCGCGCAGAAAGTCGATCGCGCCTAACGTGCTCAACCAATCGGCGTTGTTTCGCAGCAGCGCTCCGCGAGGACCACTGAAATCGAGAAATCGCTCCAGCTGCCTTCGAATCGTCGCGACGTTCGCTGCCGCTTCTTCCTTGGAAATGAGCGGGCGTTCAGCCGTGGCCTTCGGGTCGCCGATGAGACCGGTCCCGCCACCAACGAGTGCGACGGGTCGATGGCCTGTGCGCTGGAGATGCACCAGGCCCATGATCTGCACCAAGTGTCCTACGTGAAGACTCGCCGCCGTCGGATCGAATCCGCAGTAGCCGCTCACTGGCTCCCGTCCGAGAGCGAGCGCCTCGCGCGAGCCTTCGGTGGTTTGGAACAACAGACCGCGCCATTCAAGCTCGTCCAGATACGACAAGGGCAATGTCATGGCCAACAAAATAGAGGCCCAAGGCTTCGCGCGCGTTGCCGCCCCCATATGCGCTCTGTAGGTTCTCTCGCGTAGCCATGCGCGTTCGCATCCCGCAAGTCTTCAAGCGTCTCTGGGCCGAACGCCCGCATCCGTGGGCCGCGTGGCAACGTTTCCGCGCGCGCAACCCGGTTCGAGCCCGTCGGCTCGCCATCGCGGCCACCTTCATCGGCACGTTCGCCACGGGAGCTTTCGCTGCGACGTGGTCCCGCATCTGCTCCGGAAATCAATGCCCCGATCTCGAGACGCTCGAGGCGTTCCAACCGATGCAAACGTCGACGCTCTATGCGATCGACGGTCGCTTCATCGCCGAAGTAGGCCTCGAACGTCGCACGCTCGTTCCGCTGCAAGAGATTCCGCGTGCCGTGCGCGAAGCGTTCATCATCACAGAAGACAAGCGCTTCTACATGCACTCGGGCATCGACTGGTGGCGCATCCCCGGGGCCGTGCTGCACAACATCCGCACCGGGTCGTTCGGTCAGGGCTTCTCGACGATCACCATGCAGTTGGCGCGAAACATTTTCCCGACCCAGATCTCGCGCGAAAAAACTCCCGTTAGGAAAATGCGCGAGATCCGCGTCGCGCGCGCGATCGAGTGGCGCTACCCGAAGGACAAGATCCTCGAGCTGTACCTCAATCAGATCAACCTCGGAAGCGGCGCATACGGCGTAGAAACGGCGTCGCGACGCTACTTCGGGAAGTCGGTGCGCGACCTCAACCTCGCCGAAGCAGCGACGCTCGCCGCGCTACCAAAGGCACCAGCGCGCTACAATCCACGGCGCTATCCCGATCGCGCCATTTCGCGCCGCAACACAGTCATCGAGTTGATGCGCCGCGCTGGTGTGATCGACGATGAGCAGGCGAACCTCGCTCGCGCGTATCCGCTCCAACTCGCGCGTCGCGTCGAATCAGGCGACGTGGCGCCGTACTTCGTCGAATGGGTGCGGCGGCAGCTCGAGGAGCGCTTCGGCAACCGCATTTACGAGCAAGGGCTCAAGGTTTTCACGACGCTCGATCTCGACATGCAGCACGCAGCAGAACGGGCGATGGAGAACCAGCTGCGCGCGATCGAAAGCGGACGGCATGGTCCCTTCACGCACGAGAGTTACGAGCATTTCATCGCGCGCTCCCTAACGACAAACGAAGAGAGCGGGCGGGAAAGTCCGTACCTGCAGGGCGCCTTCGTCGCGATCGACCCACGAACTGGCGGCGTGCGCGCATTCGTCGGCGGCCGCGATTACGATGACTCCAAGTTCAACCGCGCGGCGCAGGCGCTGAGGCAGCCGGGTTCGACGTTCAAGCCGATCGTCTATTCGGCGGCGATTCAGAACGGCTACTCGCCAGGCAGTCCCGTTGACGACGCACCCGTCGCTGTGACGCAGGTCGACGGCTCGACGTGGACGCCGCAGAACTACGACGGGAAGTTCTGGGGAACGATTTCGATACGTCGCGCCCTCTCGCAGTCGCGCAACCTCGCCGCGATCGACATGGGCATGGCCCTCGGCGAGCGCACCGTGATCTCGGAAGCGCGCGCGATGGGCCTAACGACTCCGATCCCGCCGTATCCGTCCATCTTCATCGGCTCGGCGGACGTCTATCCGATCGAGATGGTTGCGGCGTACACGACGTTCGCCAATCTCGGCGAGCACGTAGATCCCACGGGCATCGTTCGCGTTGAGACGGCAGGCGGCGAAGTCATTTGGGAGCCTGTGCCGAAGCGGTCATTCGTGCTTTCGCCGGGTGAGTCGTGGCTCATGGTGAGCATGATGAAAGACGTCGTGCAGCGCGGCACTGCCGCCGGCAGCGTCTGGGGCGCCGGGTTCCACATTCCAGCAGGTGGCAAGACCGGCACGACAAACGATGGAACGGACGTCTGGTATATCGGCTACACCGCCGATCTCGTGGCCGGCGTTTGGATGGGCTTCGACAGACCGAAGAAGATCAAGGTGAACGCGCAGGGCGGCATTCTCGCCGCGCCGGCGTACACGTCATTCGTGAAGGAAGTGTACAGCCGCAAGCCGGCTCCGCCCGATTGGCCGCGCCCCGCAACGGTGATCGAGCAGATCGTCGACAATTCGCCGGACTGCAACGGCACCGAGACGTACATCGACTATGCGCTGATCGGCGCGGGGAGTAGTGTGTGCGCGGGCTCCAACATCGGCGACATTTTCCAGATCGGAACGCCGCAACGGCCCGATACGCCGCCGCCGCCGAGTCCACACGCACCGGCGGCGGCTGTGCCCCAGCCGAAATCGAAAAAAGACACGACCTTCCAGAATCCATTCAAGATTCCGCCGGCACACTAGGGCAACGGGGATGACTCGTTAGGCCTATCCCCTATCCCCTAACCCCTGTCCCCTAGTCCTATAAAGCTCTACTGCGCCCGATGGGTACTGCCCATCACTCGCCCGCCCATTACTGATGGTGCCGTCGGCGTGGAGGCAGGCCGCATCACGTACGTCGGGCCGCGCGACTTGGCCCCCGCCGCGGAGCACGTCATCCAGTTAGGGAACGCGTTTCTGTTGCCGGGGCTCGTGAACGCGCACACGCATCTCGAGCTGACTGTCATGCGCGGCTACCTGGAGGGAGGACCTTTCAGGCAATGGATTCTCCGCCTAACGAGCGCGCGAACACAGGTTCTCGACGAGACGGCGTTGCTCGCTTCGGCGCGGCTGGGAATTGCCGAAGGTTTGCTGGCGGGAATCACAACCTTCGCGGACACCAGCGCCAGCGGCGTCGTCCTCGACGCCATGACACAGATGAACGTGCGCGGCATCTCGTATCAGGAAGTGTTCGGCCCCGACCCGGCGCAGTGCGACGCTTCCATGACGGAGCTGCGGGCGCGCATCGCCCTGCTGTCCTCACGCGCGTCGTCACTCGTTAGGCTCGGGCTCTCGCCGCACGCGCCGTACACGGTCAGCGACGATCTCTACCGCGCCGTCGCGCGCTTCGCAGCCGAGCAGAGGCTTCCGACTGCAGTCCACATCGCAGAGAGCCGTGAGGAAACGGCTTTCGTTACCGAGGGCGACGGGCCGTTCGCCGATGGCTGGCGTTCACGCGGAATCGCCGTTGCCCCTCGCGCCAGTTCGTCTATCGCCCTCCTGGAAGCGACGGGCGTGCTGGCCGCGCGGCCGTTGCTCATCCACTGCGTGCAAGCGACGCCGGCCGACATCGCGAAGATCGCGGACGCACGTTGCCCGGTCGCACACTGTCCGGCGTCGAACGCCAAGCTGGGCCACGGTGTCGCCCCACTGACGTCACTCATGGCGGCCGGCGTGCCAGTGGGGCTCGGCTCCGACTCCGTCGCGAGCAGCAATCAGATGGATTTGGTCGCCGAGGCCCGACTCGCCCTGCTGCTCGCTCGCGCGAACGCGCACCGCGAAGAACTGGACGCCAATGACGCGCTCAGTTTGGCGACGATCGGCGGGGCGCGTGCCCTGGGACTCGACGCCGAAACGGGGTCGCTGGAGATGGGAAAGTCGGCAGATCTTGCCGCATTTCGCGCCGAGCCGACGCGCGACGAACCGGTTTACGACCCGGCCGCGGCGCTTGTCTTCGGCGCAGCGGGCCGACGGGCGCTGCTTGTGTGCGTCGAGGGGGAGGAGCTAGTGCGCGATGGGCGTTTGCTCGTCAGTTTGGAGGGGGATCTGTCGACGGGAAAAGCCGCGGCAGAGAGGCTGGCACGTTTCCAGGCCACGAGCGAAAGCCGAGGTTAGAATTCAGCGGCGTTGACGGGTGGAAGAACGGTCACTGGCCACGCACGACTTCACCGAGAGAGCGAACGATGACAGCACGCGCGTCGGGACGCACGCAACGGATTTGGCGCGACGGCAAGATGGTCGACTGGGATGATTGCACCATCCACGTGATGGCGCACGTCGTTCACTACGGCTCCAGCGTGTTCGAAGGGATCCGTTGTTACGAGACGCCTAACGGTGGTGCCGTGTTCCGCCTGAAAGAACACATGCGCCGCTTGCTGGACTCCTGCCGCATCTATCGTATCGAGCTGCCGTATTCAGTCGACGATCTGGTGCAAGCGACTGTCGACGCGGTCGTCTCGAACGAGTTACGCGAGTGTTACATACGTCCCGTCGTCGTGCGCACCGGTGAGCAGATGGGTTTCGATCCGACCGGCGTGCCTGTCGAGACGTTCATCATTCCATGGCATTGGGGACCGTTGCACGGACACGGCTCGCTCGACAACGGAATCGATGTCTGCGTTTCGACGTGGCGTCGCGCCGCACCGGACACCTTCCCAACGATGGCGAAGGCCGGTGGGAACTATCTGAACTCGCAGCTCACGAAGCTCGAGGCGGCGAACGATTCCTACGCGCAGGGTATCATGCTCGACGTCTTCGGATTCATCTCCGAAGGCAGCGGTGAGAACGTCTTTATCGTGCGGGACGACGTGTTGTATACGTCACCGGTGTCCGCAGGAATCCTGCACGGCATAACGAGAGACACGATCATGAAGCTCGCGGCGCAGCTCGGATATCAGGTTCGCGAACAGCAGATGTTGCGCGAGATGCTCTATCTCGCGGATGAAATCTTCATGTGCGGCACCGCGGCCGAAGTCACGCCTGTGCGTTCAGTCGACAAACTTCCGGTGGGTGATGGAAAGCCGGGGCCGATCACGCGCGCGTTGCAGCAAGAGTATCTCGCGATCGCGCACGGTCGTCGGCCCGATTCATTCGGATGGCTCACCCCTCTGCCGGTGGCCGCGCTCAGCGCGAGATAGGGCTGGTTTGGATGATCGTCAGGCACCGAGCTGTTACCTTGTTGAGGTCGGTGCACTCATGTAGGTTGCATTACGAGTGGCGCATTTCTGGTTGCATGCGCACCAGAATCGTCGTTCGAAGCTCCCGCTCCAAGGCACCGGGCGGGAGTTCGTGTAAGCAAGCACGGAGGACTTCGCTCCCGTGATCGTCGGCTGCCTCGCGTTGAATGCGTCGTTCGAACCACTCACGATGGTTCCGCTCAAGCGCGCTCTGCGGCTGGTCATCGACGGCAAGGCTGAGATCGTCGAAGCCGACGGTGCCCGTCCTGTGCGTTCGGAGCGTCTCGCGATCCCGCGCCCTGCAGTCATCCGCCTGACGAAGTTCATCCACGTTCCGCGACGATTTCGACGTCAGGTAACGAACACGTTCTTGTTCGCGCGCGATCGATATCGCTGCCAGTTCTGTGGCCGCGCGCAGCACGAGCTCAAGACGCGCGAATCACTCACGCGCGATCACCTGGTGCCGCTCTCACGCGGTGGAACGAACGATTGGACGAACGTCGTGACCGCGTGCAGCGCGTGCAACACGCGCAAGTCGAATCATCTGCCGTCCGAGGCGGGCATGCATCCGCTCACGGCGCCGGTCGAGCCGCACTTCGTGCATCTGAGTTGGGCCGTGCGCCGCCTGACGCCGACTCAGGCGAAGTACATCCGCTACTTCTACGGCGCGGACGTCCTGCATCAGATCGAGCAGCTCGAACAGCG
>CBQVAZ010000167.1:0-7130 GCA_967720205.1 uncultured Gemmatimonadaceae bacterium
CTTCTCAGTTGCGATCTTGCGCCGTACGACGAACTGCCTCGAGTGCCAATCGATGCGCAACGTTGCGAGCCGAGTCGCTTGGCACCGGGACGTTAGGCCGAATGCCCGTCCCCTCCCAGTTCGTCTTTGTGATCGGATTGATCGCTCGACCGCTCGGCACGAAAACGCCGAAATGGTCGTTGAGACGCTGACCGCCGCCGGGATGTGCGCCGCCGCCTGTCGTGTCGCCGACGATCACGGCACGCTGCCGCGTTTGCAGGTTGTACGTGAACTCTTCAGCGGCGGAGAACGTCCGGCGACTCGTTAGCACGTACAGCGGCTTGGTTGGACCGAAGCGCTTGCCTTCAACGGACGCGCGTGTGTAGAAGTGATCGGTGCGATTGGCCGGGCGCCAATACAGCGAATTGAGATGTACTGTGTCCGGTCCGAACAGATAGCTGGATACGAGCGCGACGGTCCAGGGACTGCCACCTCCGTTGCGTCGCACGTCGATGATCAGAGCGTCGGCATCGGCGACTTTCGTCATCGCATCGGCGAGCGCTTCGGCCATCGCCTCCGGCGGTACTCCGAATGTGCGGAGCTCGAGATACGCGACATTCCCTTCCAGGCGCTCCGGAGTTCCGATCCCGTAATTGTCAGCCTTCATCCGGTCGCGCATCTGTTGCTGTTGCTCCGGTGTTGGCCCCTGCTGCTGGCCTGACGGGAGAGCGCGATCGCTGTACATGACGCGTAGGTGCTTGTCGTGACTCACCGACTGTAAGTGCGCGGTGAGTGAATCAGCGAAGCCGATCGCACTCGTTATGCTGACGTAACTTCCCTTCTCGAGGCGGGCACGCAGGTCCCTCGCCATTTCAGTCGCCTTTTCCGGAAAGACGTAGCCCGCATCGAGCTTGGCGATGAGCGTATCGATGATCTGCGCCCGCGTGGCGGCGTCGATCGTCGTATCGCGCGCGGCGCGCGGAGGTTGCGTGACGGCGCGTGCCGGCTGCACGATACCGGCGGCGAGGAGCGTGACGAGCAGGGTCGAGCGCAGCATGTCGAGGACCTCGAAGCGAGTGGCCAACGGATACGACACTATTCCGCTGTCACGAGTTTACGCACCTGGGGAGCTATCGCCCAGTCGGAAGCGCTCCGCCATGTTTGTGCGATGATAACGCATCGCAATCATTTGCCTGTGCTCCAGGCGCTTGGGCGCCTGGCCCGCTGTGCGCCGGCCGCGGCGCTCCTTTTCCTCGCTTCATGTCTGGGTAGCAGCTCGCAGCCGGTATCGCGCGTCGCCAAAGCCGAATTCGGCCGCATGCCTGATGGCACGGTCGTCGACGGCTACACCATTCGCAACAAGCTCGGCACCTCGCTGCACGCGATCACCTACGGCGCCATCATAACGTCGTTGCGGACTGCAGCTCGCGGCGGCCGCATGGGTGACATCGCGTTGGGCTTCAACGACCTCGCGACGTACCTCGCTGGACATCCGTACTTCGGCGCAATCGTGGGTCGTTACGCCAATCGCATCGCGAAAGGACGCTTCACGATCGACGGGCGCAGCTATCAAGTGCCGACGAATAACGGCGTCAACACGCTGCACGGCGGTACACGCGGTTTCGATAAGGTCGTGTGGAAAGCGACCTCATTCGAAAACGACACGTCGGCCGGTGTCATCCTCACACACGTGAGTCCAGACGGCGACATGGGGTATCCGGGCCGCCTCGACGTCCGTGTGACGTACACGCTGACTGACAGCAACGAGCTTGTCGTCGACTATTTCGCGACAACGGACAAGGCTACGCCGATCAACCTTTCGCAGCACACGTACTTCAACCTGGCCGGCGAGGGACAGCGCGACATTCTCGAGCACGTGCTGCAGCTCAACGCGAGCCGCTACACACCGATCGACTCAACGCTGATTCCAACGGGGGAGCTGGCCCCGGTCGCGGGTACGCCGTTCGACTTCCGAACAGCCACTCCAATTGGTGCGCGCATCGGCCTAACGAATGAGCAGCTCAAGTTCGGTCGCGGTTACGATCACAACTTCGTGCTCGATCGACGCGGTACCGGCGTGCAACACGCCGCGCGCGTCGTAGAACCATCGACAGGCCGCACTCTGGACGTGTCGACCGACCAGCCAGGCGTGCAATTCTACTCCGGTAACTTCCTGGACGGGTCCAACCGTGGCAAAGGCGGGGTGTATGCCCACCGCTTCGGCTTCTGTCTGGAGACGCAGCACTTCCCGGATTCGCCTAACAAGCCGGCGTTCCCCTCCACAATCTTGCGACCGGGTGAGCGCTTTACGTCGCGCACAGCGTTCCGCTTCGGAACTGTCAGCGGATAATTAGTTCGGTAATGGCGCTGACCGCGGGAAGGTTGTGCTCCAGGACGACGCGAACGCGCGAGGTCCTGGAGGGCTCGATCAGCACAACGTTGCGCGCCGACGCCAGTGGCCGCTCCGGGGCGCGCGAAAGGATGTGCGCATCGCGCCAATCGCTGCCATCCCAGATTTGCACGGCGTAGCTACGCGGCGCCTTGATCCGGCCATCGTCGCCGAACAGATACAGCTCCACTCGGCGCACGAGCTTCTCGCTGCCGAGGTCGATGGCGACCCAGTCGCGTGCGTTAGGCGACCCAACCGCGCTCCAGCGGTTGCGCGAATACTTGGTGAAGGCCACGCGCATGTCGTTCACCTGGCGCACGCTGTCGCTTGGAGCGCTGAATGACGCAGAGGGATGCGGCAATCCGCCTGTTCCGCCATTGAACGCGAGGTTCTGTGACGGCGTGGCCACTCGCGCGAGCGGTAATCGCGCGCCGCTCCACACTTCCAGCTCGGCCAGCCCTGATGCGGCCCCCTTTTGCGGCGTCAGTATGACGCGCACGCGTGAGGTAGATATCGGTGCGAACGCCACGACGTTCGCTCGCCGCCCTTCCGGCGTGGCCGGGCGGCGTCTCTGCCCAGCGATCGTCTCCCATCTACCCCCTCGCCACAGCTGCACGTCGTAGTGCGCCGGCGCGCGCACAGGCGCCTGGGTCTCGGCTGACGCGTCGTCCAACGGATACAGAACGATTTGCTGAATGCTGCGGGCGACGGCGAAATCGAGCGTCACGGTATCTTGCGCGTTAGGCGATCCGACGGTCGTCCAGCGATTCGGGGGCGCCGTGTGATACCAGTAGTTGCCGTCGATGAGATACGTCGGCGGATTCTCCGGAGCCGCGAAGGAAACGTCGACCCATGGATACGGCCCGCGACCATTGTTCACGGCGACATTGATCAGCCGCTGAGGCAGCAGCACGCGGCGCGGACTCCCGAGATACGCGACGACGCGTTCAAGCCTCGGCGCGTTCGCAATGATTTGCCCGTCCGCCAGAACTGTTAGACCGCGGCCGTGGCGATATCGGGTGCCGTCGCGATCCCATATGATCGTTAGGCGCCGCCCGTGGTAGCGCACGTCGTCCAGCGCGAAATACGCCCAGTCGCTCGGCGCGAGCGGATTCACTTCGACGCTGTCGTCGGCACGCGGACGCAAGCCAACAAGACCCGTGACGAGTGCGTTGACGTACCCTGAGTGGAAGTAGTGCTCGCTGTGGTAGGGCGTGTCGTGACCATCCCACGCGCCGTTGTCAGGATTCGCCGCTTCAGCGATGTACGGTCGCCCGCCTTTGCGCTGCGTCCGCGTGTAGGCGTCGAACAGCGTCATCCAGTCGCGAGCTGTCACGAAGCTTTGCTGGTACTCGTTAAGCAAGTTCGCCAGCGCGACGAGCGTCTGCGTCGTGGCGTAGGGCCACGAGTTGCCGCTCCACCAGCAGCAGGTCGGTGAGATGTAGAACTGCGGATCGCGCCGCTCGGTTGTTGTTGGACCAAAGCGCGCGAAAAAACGCGTGCTGTCCATGAGAAAACGCCACGCACGTTCGTATCCCTTCCCTTTCTCAGGAAGGCTGAACTGCCACGGCACATAGCCGATCAGCTCACGACCGAATTCGCTCCCGGTGTATTTCCCGCCGTCGTACGTGCGCGTCCGCGCTCGAACGCCGTCCTTCTCATTGTTTGAAGCCTGATGCAAGAAAAACTCGCGCCGCGGATCCCACAGTTCACTTTGTACGCGCTCACGCAACGATTCGGCGCGTCCAAAGAATTCGCGCGCGGTTTCGGCATCCCCAAATAGTGCAGCAGCTCGCGCGATCGCCTGCGCATCCGCGAACATGTACGTGTTGAGCGTGGGGCGATAACCGACCGCACCTTCGTCGATGTCGTCGGTTTGTCGGCTGTTGATGTTCCGTTCCATGCCATCATGCAGACCGTCCCAGCGGAACATGCGGTGCTCTGCGTCCCATCGCTCTGCCATCCAGCCGGCGTACTGACGCTTCATGTGCGGCAGGAGCTTCCTGAGAAAGCTCGTGTCACCGAGGACTTGATACGTCCCCCAGATCGCCGCGCCGTACCAGTTGCTGTAACTGCGTGGCTGCGCGCCTAACGTCTCGAACCAGTAGCGGGCGAAGTCATCAATGATACGACGATCATTGAGCCAGCGGATCTCTTCGAGCTGATGGCCCAGCGGACAGCTGATCGCTCCAAACTCTCCGGCCCAGAATGGCCTGTCCATGAACTCTGTGAATGTGTAACCAGTCTCCGGAGAGCCGTACGTTAGGTGCTTGGTGACAAGCTCCCATCGGTAGTAGTACGTCGCGTCTATTGCGCTGTCCGGCGACTCGAACGCTGGAATGCGAGTCGCGAACCAGTCGAAGTCACGATTGTCCCACCACGTCTGACGTGCGAGCAAGGCGCGCTTGTCCAACACCTGAGCATGAGCCACCGCGCCGCAAACGATGAGCGCGACCAAGAGCGCAGGCGTCCGCCATCGCGTGAACGCCAAGCCGGGCATGGTACATCGCGTAACGCTCGCTTCCCATTCAGGAAGTGGAGAAACGCCTGACGGCGTCAGTAATGCTGGTTTACCTCTCGCGACCGCAAATCGGAGCACGCCGATGCCTACCCCCAAGGCGCCCTACCTGCTCGTCAGCTTCGACGTGGACCAGAACAACCCTAACGCGCCAACGATAATTGCTGACGTGAGGACCGGCTTTCCGGCGAACGCACGGCCGGTCGCGTTTCCGATCGACAACGTGTACTCGATCAATGTCCCTCCACCGGCTGCAAATCAATTCTTCTTCGACGTCGGGACGTATCTGAGCTTCAAAGACCAACAGCACGGAGGCGTTTTGCGCTGGGTGCTGCAGCTCTGCCGAGTCGACGAGTTCGCGCAAGGATGATGCGGCGTATCCGGTCCTTCGGCCGGATTGTATTCGCGGGTGCGGTGGCCTGCGCCCCATTGGTGCGGCGCCCGCTCCACCGCATCACTTCCTCAAACGCAACTACGTCTTTTGGACTCGCGGAGACACGAGCCTAATCTACGAAGCACATCCAGCCGCGCACCTCTTTCTCCTGGACGGTCTCTCCGTCGCGTACGACCAGCTCACGCGCACCGACCCGGTAACCAACAAGCCGCGTCGTCACGCGGACGCCACGCGCGTGATCGTCTCGCCGATGTTTCGCATCCGACAGCTCAAAGACTCGTCGGCGGCTGTGCGAACGCCGTCATTCATGCCGCGACCGCTGTTGCTGGAACGCTTGCGGGTGACAGGACTTGGCACGCCACGGGTACTCGGTTCCAACGTCCGCTATCCGGATCTACTTCTCAGTGGCGTGCGCCTAACGGTGACGCATCACTCCAATGGGCAGGCCGGTTGCTTTCGCGCGGGTTACCGGCCGAAAGACCCTCACGCCAACGAGTGCGAGCCGATTCCCATCACAGATCCAACGAAGGTGCTTCCGCGCGATACGCTCGAGGTCAAGCTGAATCGGGCGGACGGCGATTTCTCGTCCACATACGTGAGCGCGATGGTCCACTCGTCGCTCCTCAAGGATCTCAGCCGCGGTGATACGCCGAAATACAAGTTAGGCGCCGCAGTGGGTTATGACTGGCATCCGCGGGGCATCTTCGGCGCGCTTTCCGACGAGCAGCGCCCGCTCTATGGGAGTTGGCGCCTGCGCGGGCAAAGTGAAGGAATGCTTGTGTGGGGCCTGGCTGCGCCGATCGCTCCTCGAAGTCGGGGATCGAGCGCGTTGGTTGCGCGCTCAAGGGTCGTAGCCGAGTGACGTTGGAAGGCGAGCGCGCGCCGCGCGCGAATGGACCCCTCGCAGCGCGCATCCATCCGGCCATCATCCCATGGCGCGGCAGCGTCGAAATCTCACACGCCTTTCACTGGCTGCTCGGCGCTGGTGTGTTCGTCCGTTTGAATGACGGCCAGGATTACTACAACATCGGCTTCGTGAATCGCCGCCGCGCGACGATGTATGGCGTGATGCTCGACGTGAGCGGATCCGATCTCTACCGACGCAGGGATCCGACACTGCCGTAAATCGGTTTCACAGCGCCCTTCCGTCCAGCATCGTGACGGGCGCCTAACGAGTGTGCTCTGCGGCTCGGGCGCCTTAACGCTTGAGGTCGCAACCCAAAGCTGGCGCGATGCGTGCAGCCCTTTTGCGGGGTATACAAGAAATGCGTGCGCAGCGGACCGCAGCTGTTGCGGTCGCTTGGCGTGCGTTGGATGGCGTCCCGAACTGCAAAGTTGAGTGGGCGCCGCAGGGGGAAAAATGATCTCGAAACCAGCAGTTACTGGCTTGCTTGCGCTCCTCGCCGTGACCTTCGCGTGCGGCCGAGAGCGTACAGCCCAAGCGTCAGAGTTGCAGAACACGGATGACGCAGTACTGACCGTCCAAAACGACTATCTGAACGACGTGGCGGTCTATGCCGTGCGCGCGGGCACGAAAACACGGGTCGCCACCGTTTACGGTTTTAAGACAGAGACGATCCCGTTAAAGAACTCGATTCTCACCGGCGCCGGCACAGTGCGCTTGCTTATTCAGCCGCTCACGACTGGCCAGCCCTACGTGACTGAGCCCGTCACAGTGCTTCCGGGAGATTCGGTTCAGCTAACAGTGCGAAATCCAATTAATCTGACGAGCATCACCGTCTTCCACCGGTGACGAGCACGGAAAGCTGTAGCCGCGCGCTGACTGAATCGCTGGCCGCCTAACGTGCGTCGACCGGCTACATCGTGAGCACGAGCCGGCCGACGATGTG
>CBQVAZ010000168.1:0-7074 GCA_967720205.1 uncultured Gemmatimonadaceae bacterium
GGACCGATTCGTGACGCGATCAGGAAAGTCACGCGCAGCAAGAACGTCTTCGTATACGGCATCTCGGATAAGAAAGTCGGCGGCATCGCGCTTCAGAAACCCGATGGCAACGTCGCGCCTGTAAACCCGTCAGCGCTTTCGAAGAACATTCCGGAGCCGTTCAAGAAGGAGCCGACGGGCGGCGGCGGGAACCGGATGCATCACAAGTTCGTCGTCATCGATTTCGACAAGCCGACGGCGCGCGTGTACCTGGGTTCGTACAACTTCTCTGACGCTGCAGACGCAAAGAATGGCGAGAACCTGCTGCTGATCCGCGATCGCCGCGTGGCGACGTCATACGCGATCGAGGCGCTCCGCATCTTCGATCACTATCACTTCCGTGTCGCGCAGCGGGAAGCGAAGAAGAAAGGGAGTAAAAAGCTCCAGCTGCTGCGGCCCCCCAGAAAAGCCGGCGAAAAGCCGTGGTGGAGCGACGACTATACGAACAAGCGCCGCGCGCGGGATCGCGTGCTGTTTTCATAGGAGCGCCCGTCAGTACGCCCGACTGTGACGCCGCCGAGCGGGATTGTCGCGATTTAGGCTTGGACGGAGGCGACGTTCGGCGATAAGTTCGACAACACCTCGCTTGGGAGCCCTCATGCCCGTCTCGCGCCGGTCATTCCTCGTCACGCTCGGCGGCGGTAGCGCCGCCTTCTTAGCGAACCCCTCGTTCACGTGGCGCGGTCATGAGCCGCTACTGGCTCAGGGCGTTTCGGCACGGCGAGCCGATCGGTTGCTTGCTTCCGCGCCTGGGATGGTCCGGCTCGATAGCAATGAGAACCCTAACGGGCCAGGCTCGCGGGTTTACGACACGATTCACAAGCATTTCAATGCGTCGAATCGCTATCCGGTGAAGAGCGAGGACGACCTCGCGGCCGAAATCGCCAGAGTTCACGGCATCAAGCCGGAGAACGTGTTGTTAGGCTGCGGCTCCGGCGAACTGCTGCGCTCCGCGGTGAATGGGTTCACGAGCAAGGAGCGCGCACTCGTCGCTCCGGAACCGACATTCGAGGCACCTGGCAACTGGGCGAAGTTTATCGGCGTCCCGGTCGTGGCTCCGAAGGTCGATTCGGCATTGCGGCTGGATCTCGACGCGATGGTGGACGGCGCGCGCGGCGCGGGGTTGGTCTACTTCTGCAACCCGAACAACCCGACAGCGACTGTGCACGGTGCCGCGGCAGTGAAGGAGTACGTGAACCGCGTGAACCAGATTTCTCCCGAGACCACGATCCTCATCGACGAGGCCTATCACGAGTACGTGGAAGAGCCGAGTTATGCGACGGCGATTCCGATGGCCCTAACGAATCCGCGCGTTGTCGTCACGCGAACGTTCTCGAAGGTGTTCGGCATGGCCGGGCTGCGTGTCGGTTATGCGATCGGCTTGCCGGCAACGCTGGCGAAGATCTCGCCGTGGATGCTGGGCTCGAACGTGAACGCTCTGGCGCTCGCGGCCGCGCAGGCAACTGTCGGCGATGTCGCTCACATCGAGCGCGAGCAGAAGCGCAATCGCGCGGCCAAGGCGATCACGCAGAAGTTCTTCGAAGACGCCGGCTACAAGGTCGCCAAGTGCGACGCCAACTTCATGATGGTGGACATCCGTCGTGACTCGAAAGAGTTCAAGCTGGAGTGCGTCAAGCAGAAGGTCGCGATCGGCCGTCAGTTCCCGTCGCTGCCTAACCACGCTCGTATCTCGATCGGGACGATGGACGAAATGAAGAAGGCGCTCCCCGTCTTCAAGGCGACGTTGATGACGTCGGCGGCGAACTCCTCGGGCCGTTAGCCCGGCGGCGCTCGGCGCCGCAGCGTTAGGTGGACCGCGATCGGCAACTCCTGCGGCATTTTCTTGCCGCGATAGCGTATCGCACGCAGAAGGCACTGCGCGGCGCGCCCGCGAGCTATCCCGGTTTTGCGGCCGGGAGACAGGTTCGCACGCCAGTCGAGATCCTGCGCCACATGACCAGCCTCATGGGTTATGTGCGTTCGCTCTTCATCGGCGGATCGTACCCGGTGAAACCGGCCGCGCTGGACACGTTTCAGGAAGAGATCGCGCGCTTCCACGACATGTTGGAGGAAATCGGCACGCTGCTGGAATCGGGTACTCCGTTGTCGATCACCACGGAGCAGCTCTTGCAGGGTCCATTTGCTGATGTAATGACGCACGTGGGCCAGCTGGGGCTGCTGCGCCGGCTTGCGGATTCACCCGTGGCGCCGGAGAACTTCCTTCATGCGCACATCGACGGCGATCGACTCGGGCCCGATCAGGCAATGCCGGCGCGGCCGGATACGCATTGGCCGGAGCGGCCCGCCTAACACGGAGTAAGGGGCATGCCGATACTCGCTGGTGTCATCGCGCTCATGGCGCCGCGTATTCTCATCCTGGCGCTCTGGTTCCTCAGCACCTGGTTCGTCGGGATCTTCGCCACGCTTCTGTGGCCCATCCTCGGCTTCATCTTCGCGCCGACGACGCTGCTCTGGTACACCGCCGTGCAGCACTGGTTTGGCGGCGTCTGGTCGCTCTGGCCCGTGGTCGGTATCGTCGTTGCGGCGATTATCGACCTGTCTCCTGCCTCGAGCAGGCGTTAGGCGCGTCTCGTAGGCGTCTCCGCGACCTTTGGGATCCTGAACGCCTCCGCGCGCTGCCATACAGTTCGTCGCGCCAAAAACTACTACAGCAGTATCCGCTTACTCCACCAAGTCCGCCAAATCCGAACCGCTGTTGCTCTTGATCTTGAAGAGAGCAGCCGCGCGTGTCCTCGCCAATCCACGCTCCCCTTGACAGTCTTGGGGACGGCAGCCATCTCTCCCCTAGACTCTCTTGAGGACACGATGGCGAGACCCGACGCCGACATGCTGCACGGAACGCTGGACGTCGTGCTGCTCAAAACGCTCACGTGGGGACCGATGCACGGCTACGGCATCATCCGCTGGCTGCAACAACTCACCGACGACGTGCTCGACATCGAGGACGGCTCGCTCTACCCCGCGCTGCACCGCATGGAAAGTAAAGGATGGATCGACAGCGAATGGGGCCTGTCCGACAACAACCGCCGCGCCAAGTACTATCGCCTAACGCCGGCCGGCCGAAAGCAGCTGCGCGCGCATTCCGCGGCGTGGAGTGCCTTCTCGCACGCCGTCTCGAAAGTGCTCGCGGCCAGCGCGGCGCCGGCTGGAGCAGTACGATGAAGGGTCCATTCTGGAGGCGGTATCTACGCTTCTGGGGAAGCAATGTCGCGGCCGACGTCGACGACGAGCTCCGCTTCCATATCGAGTCCCGCGTCGCCGAGTACGTCGCCGCCGGGATGAGCCCTGAGGAAGCGCGCACGGCTGCGTGGTCGCGCTTCGGGAACGTGGACGCCGTGAGGCAGCGCTGCGAAGCCATTGACACCAAACGCGAACAGGGCCGGAGACGAATCGCCATGTGGGATGCCTTGAAGCAGGACGTTCGCTACGCGCTGCGCACGTTGCGCCGGAATCCGGCGTTCACGCTCATCGCCGTGCTCACTCTCTCGTTAGGCATCGGCGCCAACTCGGCGATCTTCAGCGTCGTCAACGGCGTCTTGCTGCGTCCCCTCCCCTACCGCGAACCCGAGCGGCTCGTGCGGCTCTTCACGGCCTTCCGTGGCTCCGGTGTGGAACGCTACGCGATGTCACAACCGGAGTTCATGGACTCCAAGGGCCTAACGCAAGTCTTCGACAACGCAGCCGCATTCACCGGTGCGACGCTGACGTTGACCGGCGACGGCGATCCGCAGCGCGTGCGCGGCATGGCGGCCACGCGCGACCTCCTGCCGGTACTCGGTGTTACGCCATTTCGCGGTCGCAACTTCGAAGGCGAGGAGGGCCGCGCTGGCCGCGAACCGGTGGTCATGCTCGCGCACGAATTCTGGCGCACCCGCTTCGGCGGCGATCCGACGATTCTCGGGCGCGTGCTCACACTCAACGGAATCAACCGCCGAGTAGTGGGCATCCTCCCCGCGGATGCCACGTTCTTCAATGCGGAAGCGTTCATCCCGATCTACATCAATCCCGACAGCATGACCGGGCGGGCCACGAATTACTTGCGTGGCGTCGCGCGCTTGCGTCTCGGCGTCAGCGTTGAAGCCGCGCAGCGCGAGCTGAACGCGCTCACGAAACGGATCGCCGAGCAGTACCGCGGCACATATCCGGAGAGCATGGGATATGGCGCAACGGCTGTCTCGATGCACGAAGTGCTTGTCGGCGACGCCAAGCCGGCGCTGTGGATCCTCCTCGGCGCTGTCGCGCTCGTGTTGCTGATCGCCTGCGCGAACGTGGCGAATCTCCTGCTCGTCCGTGGCGAAGCGCGGCAGCGAGAGATCGCCATGCGACTCGCGTTAGGCGCCGGACGTGGACGGCTCATCCGCCAGCTCATCACCGAAAGCAGTATCCTCGCCGTGTTAGGCGCCATCTGCGGCAGTCTGCTGGCGTGGTGGGGGATGAAGTCGCTGCTCGCGATCAATCCGAATGCCGTGCCGCGCATGGAGCTCATCGCTTTCGACTTCACGGTCGCGGCGGCCACCTTTGTCCTCGCGCTGTTGACCGGGGTGTTGTTCGGTTTGGCTCCCGCGCTGCAGCTCGTGCGCCCGGCTGTGCGATCGGTGCTGCAAGAAGGCTCGCGCGGAGCGAGCGCAGGCGGAGGGCAGCAGCGTCTCGGACGCAGTCTCGTCATCGCGGAGATCGCGTTGGCTGTCGTCGTCGTCATCGGCGCGACGCTATTGGTGCGTAGCTTTTGGGCGCTGCGTTCCAGCGACCCGGGGTTCCGGGCCGACAGCGTCCTCGCCATCGATCTTGCGCTCCCTGTCACGCGATACGATCCGGCCGCCACCACGGTTTTCTACCGCGAGCTCGTTAGGCGAGTCGGCTCGCTGCCCGGTGTCGAGCGCGCTGCCGTGGTAGCCGAGCTGCCTCCAGTGGCGGGGGGCAACAACTGGGACATCGAGATCGCTGGTCGCGCACTCCCACCTGGTCAGGCGGCGCCTTCGCCGGAGGTCAACCCGGTGAGCGGCGAGTTCTTCTCGGCACTCTCGATCCCGATGGCGCGCGGCCGGCCGATCGGTCCATCGGATCGTGAGGGGACAGCGCCGGTCGCCGTCATCAACGAGACTTTGGCGCGGCGATTGTGGCCGAGTGCGGACCCTCTAGGACAGCAGATTCGATTCGATCCCAAGCTTCCCTGGATCACGATCGTCGGCGTCGCCCGCGACGTACATAGCGCAGGCTTGGCAGAAGCACCGGCGTCGGAGCTGTATCTCGCGCATGAGCAGCTGCCGCTGGCCGCCGGAGGTAGCGAGCGCACGATGTGGATCATCGCAAAAACGAAAGTCGACCCAATGAGCCTCGCCTCGGCGTCGCGCGCGATAGTCAAGACGATGGATCCGCTGCTCGCGATCACCGGCATCCGTCCACTCACAGAGATCATCGACGAATCGGTCGCCGACCGGCGCCTAACGATGGTCCTACTGGCGGTGTTCGGCTCCGTGGCGTTGACGCTCGCCGCGATCGGTATTTATGGGATCATGTCCTACTCGGTTCGCCGCCGTACGCGTGAAATCGGCATCCGTATCGCGCTCGGCGGACGACCGCGCGATGTGCTGCGCCTCGTCGTCGGTCAGGGGATGCGCCTAACGCTATTCGGGCTCGCCGTCGGTGCGCTGGCGGCGGTTCTCGCCACGCAATTGATGCGCAAGCTGCTCTACAACGTCAGTCCGACGGACGTGCTCACGTTCGTGCTCGCTGTCCTGCTCATGGCAGGCGTCGCCTGGTTCGCGAGCTGGCTCCCAGCGCGGCGCGCGGTTCGTACAAACCCAACCAACGCCTTGCGCGCTGACTAACAAAAGTTGACAGCTTTGGTTGTGAGTTCTGCGCCTAACGAGCTGGCTCCCGTGCGAACGCAACGCGTCTGCTGCGGCCCGTGGTGACGGTGAGCCCCGTCACGCGCCCCGACTCGCGCCCGAATCGCACGATCCAGCCCTGGCCCGTGAATGCGTCGGCGAACAGCGGCGTGAGCGCAACGCTCACATCTCCGTTCGCACCTGTGATCATCAGCTTGCCGTCACGCTGATCCACTCGCCACGTCGTATTCAGTTCGCCACTGCGATAGTTGCCGGCGAGCTCGTTCAGCTGAGCTGCGGTGGGCGTCACCTCCGCCACGCGCTCGTAAACACTCTCGCGGGCGCCCGGCCGCATTACGCGCACTCGCTCAGCCAGTCCAGCGTGCGTCACGTCGAACTTGAGCGTCGTCTCCTGGTTGCTCATGCGGAATTGGTGCGACCCTTCGTGCTTGAGCGGCGCGCCGCCTTCAACGGCCCCGGCACCGTTGCGCGCAACGAAACGCATCAGCCCTTCCGTGCGGTGGTTGAAGTACAGGCCTGAATAGCGGATCGGCTGATCCTCGCCTAACGGCACGTTCCCGTCCGCGTTCGCGGTGGCGGCCGGCTTTGTCAGATACACGTCGGCCACGCGCTCGGCGAGCAGCATCGTGTTCGCTGTCGCGAGATTGCACAACATCGCGACGGAGAAGTGCTCGTCGGGAAAACGCATGAGCATGGCGCGGTAGCCGCCTAACGCACCGCCGTGCTGCACGCGCCGGCGACCGCCGTACGAGTCCACCGTAAGGCCGAACGCGTACGTGAGCTTGTCACCGTTGTTGAGCGTTCCCGGCGTTTGCACCATCGTCGTCAGCGTCGATCCGCCGAGCGCTCCGGTGTAGAAACTCTCGTCCCAGCGCAGCAGATCCGGGATCGTGGAGTGCACGCCGCCCGACCCAGTCGTTTCGACATGGCTCACATTCGACGTGATGTAACCGCCCCCGCGCTTCGGAGCATACGCGTCTGCACGACCGGGGAGCACCAGAGTGCGATCGTCGATATAGCGCGTCTTCGTCATGCCGAGCGGTCCAAAGATGCGTTCCTGCGCAAACTCACGATGCGACTTGCCGCTTACGCGCTGCACAATCGTCGACAGAATGTCGTATCCCGTGTTGCTGTAGAGATGCTCGTCGCCCGGGTTGAAGTTGGC
>CBQVAZ010000169.1:0-7070 GCA_967720205.1 uncultured Gemmatimonadaceae bacterium
CGACTGAGGAGACGCTGTGCAGCGGAAGGCTCTACGAACAGTTCGGGGACTTCTCCTCGCTCCCCTCGTTCTCCTGGCCGCATGCGGCGGTGGCGACGCGCCAACCGGCGGCAACAGCGCCACGCCGAAAAGTGCGAGCCTAACGGTCACTGTTGCGAACCTGCCGTCGACGATCACCGCCAACGTGACCGTCAGCGGGCCGAATGGCTTCTCGAGCGCGATCGTCGGCACGACGACCCTTACCAGCCTAACGCCGGGTAGCTACGCCGTCACAGCCAAGGTCGTGGAAACGGAAACCGCGGTCTACGCGGCGGTGCCCGCGTCGCAGAATGTCGAGCTGGCAGCCGGCAGCAGTCGTAGCGTCGACGTCACGTATGGGCTTGCGTCCGGCGCGATCGATCTTGCCGTCAGCGGCCTGCCCGCAGGAAGCGCGGCCGTGGTCACAGTCTCTGGGCCTAACAACTACTCGCACATTACGACGGCGTCCGAGACGCTCGTTAAGCTCGCCCCCGGCAGCTACGTGATCGCGGCGGCGACGGTAACCTTCGCCGGCGACGGGTACGCGGCCGCGACGGCGGCCCGTACGGTGGACGTCACAGCGACGCTGACCCCTCACGCCGTCGCGGTCTCCTACCTCATAACGACGGGCCGGCTACTGGTAAAAGCAAATGGGCTGCCGAGCGGCGCGACGCCGACCTTTCAAGTCAGCGGACCAAACGGATTCAGTGAGACGGCCGTCGCCGATCAGGTGCTCACTGGCCTTGCGCCGGGGATGTACACGATCGGGTCGCCTAACGTCACTGTTGGCGGCACCACGTACATTCCAGCCGCCGGCAGCCTGCCGGTTGCCGTGGGCGCTTCGGCGGTTGCCGCACAAGCGACAGTCGCGTATGCGCTCTTCGGCGGTAGCCTCTCGATCTCCGTGGCCGGACTGCCCGCAGCGTCGATCAGCGTGCAAGGCCCCAGTGGATACTCGACGACGATCGCCACGACCAGCACGCTCAGCGGCCTAACGCCAGGGACATACACAATCGTCGCCGCGCCGATCATGCAGGGCGTGCATCGCTACACTGGCTCGCCCGCGACGCAGAGTGTGACGGTGGCAGCGTCAGGAACGACGAATGCCACGGTGACGTACGCGGTTTCTACGGGCTCGCTCTCGTTCTCCATGAACGGCCTGCTGAGCGGAATGTCCGGCAACGTTCGTGTGACCGGGCCAGGCGACTACGCGCAGACGCTGACCGCCGCGCAGGTTCTGGCAACGCTTACGCCTGGCCAGTACGTCCTCGAGGGACGCGCCGTGACGTTCTTGGGCGGCTGTTTCTCACCGCAGCCCGTCACGCAGACGATCACCGTGCCAGCCTCAGTGAACGCCGTCGCTGCGACTGTCACTTACACTAACAGTCTCGGCGCCGCCGCCATCTCTGTCGTCGGTCTGCCTTCCGGTGCTCAGGGGAAGATCGCCCTCATCGGCGCGTTAGGCGTCGTCGACTCCGTCACCGCGACGGACACCGTGCCCAGCCTCGCGCCTGGATTCTATGCCGTGACGGCTTCGACCGTCACCGCGAATGGGATTACGTATACCCCGTCTCAAGTCAGTCAGCCACTCACGGTGACGGCTGGCGCACTGTCTACTCTCGGAGTGACGTACGTGCCAGGCGCTGGCTCGGGGCCGCTCAACCTAACGATCGACAATGTGTACGTCACGCAGGCCGTGCAGACCTATGTCGGCGACGTGCCATTGGTCGCCGGCCGCGATGGCCTCGTGCGCGTCTTCGTCAAGGCAAATACAGCCAACACAGCGCAGCCGCAGGTTCGCGTACGCCTGTACAACGGCAGTACGCTGCTCAGCACACTCACACTCAGCGCACCGACGTCGTCGGTTCCAACGAGCCCGGACGATGCGACGCTCACATCGGCGTGGTACGGTACGATCTCCGGTTCGCTGATTCAGCCTAACTTGAGAATCCTTGCCGACGTCGATCCTGGCAACGCGATCACCGAAGCCTCGGAATCGGATAATGCGTGGCCCGGATCGGGCACTGCCGCGACGATGTTCGTGAAGACGGTGTCGACGTTCTCTGTACGCCTCGTACCGATCAAGCAGAGCAATGACAACACGGGCAATGTGACGACGTCGAACGCGGCGACGCTTCTGAACGACGTGCGCCGTATGTATCCCGTCAACGTGATCGACGCCGACGTGCGCGCGACATACACGACGAGCACCGGCATCCTGCAGGCGAATGACAACAACGGCGCTTGGACTACGCTGCTGAGCGAGATCAACGCCTTGCGCGCGGCTGATGGCAGCTCGCGCTACTACTACGGCGTCGTCAAAACCGCGTACTCGTCAGGCATCGCGGGGCTCGGCTACGTCGGCGCGCCGGCAGCAATTGGCTGGGATTTCCTGCCCAGTGCCTCGGATGTCTTGGCGCACGAGCTGGGACATAATTTCGGCCGCTACCACTCTCCTTGCGGCGGCGCTGCAAGCACGGACCCGGCGTATCCATATGCCAACGGACGCATCGGCGTGAGTGGATATGACCTAACGACATCGCAGTTCAAGCTGTCCACGACGGCGGATGTGATGGGCTATTGCTCGCCGGATTGGGTGAGCGATTACACATACAAGGGAATCATGACCTACCGCGAAACGCATCTAATGGTTGCGTCCGTGATGAGCACGCGCGCTCCAGAGCCCGGCGTGTTGGTCTGGGGCCATATCAACGGCAACGGCATCGTCCTGGAACCGGCCTTCGACGTCGTCGCGCCGGCGCGATTGCCCTCTGGAAGCGGTGCCAATCGAATCGAAGGCCTCGCGGACGACGGATCGCTGCTCTTCTCTTTCGCCTTCGATGGCGACGCGGTGGATCATGGACGGCCGCAGGATCGCCACTTCGCGTTCGTCGTGCCGCAGTCGGCGCTACAGGGACGCGCTCTTGCCACTCTGCGACTCACCGCAAACGGTCGCTCAGCCGAGTTACGATCCACGCCGGCGAGCGCGGGCTCGCTCAGCGCTCACGGTTCCCAGTCGCCGCTCGTTAGGCGATCCGACGCGAACGCGGCGACGCTCACGTGGTCGGATCCCGCCGTTCGTGGAGTCCTGGTTCGTGACGCTCGCACGGGAGACGTCCTGGCGATCGCCCGCGGGGGCGCCGCGACGCTGGAATCGTCGTCGCCGGATGTTGAGCTCGTGGTCTCGGATGGCGTCCGAAGTCGCGCCCGGCGCGTCACTTTCCGCTAGCCGAGCACCGCGAAGTAGACCAAAGCGAGGCTTTGCACGTCGGGCTAGATTTCGCGCGCCTGTAGTCGAACCACTACCTGCTCGCGCACCATGCCCTCCTTCGACGTCATTTTTCTCGGCGGCGGTCCCGCCGGCTATGTAGGCGCCATTCGCTGCGCTCAGCTCGGACTCTCAACCGCGGTCGTCGAGCGCGAAGGTTTGGGTGGGACGTGCGTGCTGTGGGGATGCATCCCGGCGAAAGCGCTGCTCGAGAGCGCCGCCCTCGCCAACAAAGTGCGACACGCCGCCGATTTCGGTGTCGCGACAGGCGAAGTGAAAACCGACTATGGCGTCGCGACCAAACGATCGCGCGGCGTCAGTCAGCAAAACTCGAAAGGCGTCGAGTTTCTCTTCAAAAAGAACAAGATCACGTGGATCAAGGGTTCGGCGCGGTTAGGCAGCGGCAAGACCGTCGTTGTGAAGACGGCCGATGGAAAAGAAGAAAAGCACGATGCCAAGAAAGGGATCGTCATCGCGACCGGTTCGCGCGTGAAAGGCCTGCCGCAAATCGGCTTGGAGCTCAACAAGTCCACGGTGATCTCGTCGGACGAGGCCCTCATTCTCGAGAGGGCCCCGAAGTCGATGCTCATCGTGGGTGCCGGCGCTGTCGGCTGTGAATTCGCGGACGTCTTCAACGCCTTCGGTACGCAGGTCACGCTCGCCGAAGTGCTCCCGAACATCCTGCCGCTCGAGGACGCGGACGCCTCCGCCGAGGTCGCTCGCTCCTTCAAGAAGCGCAAGATCGACGTGATAACTGGCGCCAAGATCACGGGCGCCAAAGTCGGGAAAGATTCGGTGAAGGTCAGCGTCGAATCGGGCGGCGCCAAACAGGACCTCGAGGTCGAGCGCGTTCTCGTCGCTGCCGGACGCGCGCCTAACGTGGAGGACATCGGCCTCAAGGAAGCCGGTGTGCAGCTCACTGAGCGCGGCTTCGTCAAGATCAACGAGCGCTTGGAGACGACGGCAGCCGGCGTGTATGCCATTGGCGACGTCGCCGGACCGCCGATGCTGGCGCACAAGGGCCAGCGCGAAGGCGTCGTGCTTGCCGAGCTGCTCGCCGGCAAGAAGCCCCACCCGATAAACTACGGAAACATACCTAACGCGACCTATTGCCACCCCGAAGTCGCGTCCATCGGACTCACCGAACAGCAGTGCAAGGACAAGAAGCTGGACTACAAGGTCGGCAAGTTTCCCTTTTCAGCGAGCGGCCGGGCGCGCACATCGGGTGAAACCGAAGGTTTTGTGAAAATCATCCGCGACGCCAAATACGGCGAAATACTGGGCGCACACATCGTCGGCGCGCACGCGACTGAATTGATCCACGAATTGGCTGTGGCGCGCGAGAACGAGTTCACCGTAGAAGAGGTCGATCTCGCGATCCACGCGCACCCGACGCTCGCGGAAGCCGTCGCGGAAGCGTCGCTGGATTCGTTAGGACGGATGATACATGCCTAACGCCAGGTCTGAGGTCAGAGGTCTGAGGTCAGAGGCCGCCGCCCTACCCCGCTCCTGAAGCATGGCCCGCATCGTCGCCGTCGATCTCGGGTTGCTTCCTTACGGCAAGGCTCTCGAAATCCAGCGTGCGGCGGCGCGAGCGCGACTTTCGGGCGAACTGCGCGACGATGTCTTGCTCCTCGTCGAGCACCCTCCCGTCGTCACCCTTGGACGAGCGGCGCAAAAAGCCAACGTCGTCGTTCCGCAGGATTTGCTGGCCACTCGGGGTGTCGAGGTGTTCGAAGTGGAACGCGGCGGCGACGTCACCTTCCACGGCCCTGGACAACTGGTGGGCTACCCGATCTTCGACCTTCGGCAGCACAAGCAGGACCTTCATTGGTATCTGCGTCAGCTCGAAGAAGCCCTGATCCTCGCCCTCCAGTCTTACGAGCTCCTCGCTTGGCGAAACGCGGGATACACCGGGGTGTGGGTTGGACCCGAGCGCCCGCGCAAGATCGCATCCATAGGAGTGCACGCGCGGGACTGGGTGACGTGGCATGGGTTCGCCCTCAACGTCACCACCGACCTGACGTTCTTCGACCTGATCGTCCCCTGTGGCATCCAGAACGTCGAGATGACCTCCCTGGCGCGCGAGACGAGTCGCGACGACGTGACTGTAGTCCGCGCCCTTCCCGACGTCGCCAACGCCCTGGGAAGCGCCTTTGAGCGCGACGTGGAGTGGGAATCGGCAGAAATCCTCGGCACTCTTTCGACCCAAACATCTGCGTCTTGACGGCTGGCGGTTTATGTGCTAGATAACTAGCAGCCTGCTGGTTTTCTAGCATACACCACCCTACGCGATGTCAAATCGAAGCTCTCCAACCATCCTCGCAAACCTTCCGAAGCGAGAACGCCAGATCGTCGACGCGCTGTATCGCGTCGGCGAAGCGACTGTCTCGGAAGTCATCGATCAGCTGCCCGATCCGCCGAGCTACTCGGCCGTGCGCGCGACGCTGCGCGTCCTGGAAGACAAGGGACTCGTTCGGCACCGAGTCGATGGGCCCCGCTACGTCTACGTTCCGGCGCTCTCCGCGGATAAAGCCGCTGGCGCCGCTGTCCGGCATTTGGTAACCACTTTCTTTGCGGGCTCGACGGAGCAGGCAGTCATGGCGCTCCTCGAGGCCGGCGATCTGGAGCTGAACGAAGAGGAACTCGCTCGCCTCGCAGTTCGTATTCGTGAATCGCGCAAGAACGGGAGATGATAATGGAAGCGTACCTCGCCCCGATCGCCGCCGAGCTGGCTGTTAAGGGAGCCATCTGGTTGATCGCGATCTTCATTCTGACGAGTGCCATGAGGCGGACGTCCGCTGCTGCGCGACACCTCGCCTGGTCCCTCGGTGTCCTGGGACTCTTCGCTCTCCCACTGCTGTCAACTCGAATCCCATGGCGCATCGCAGTGCCGCTCGCGGTTGCCCCGAATGCTCCGCGCGCCCAGCAGCTCGACAACAGCGGCGGTGCGCCTCCTACTATCAAGACGGATGCAGCGGAAGCCGTCGCTCCGAGCGCGCCAAAATCGGATGCGTTAGGTGCCGTGCCTCCGCCTTCGGTCCGCGGCCAGCTCTCGGATTCCCCGTCTCGGATCCCGACGTACGTCCTCATCGTTTGGTCGGCGGGCGTACTGGTGCTGCTCGTACGGCTTGCGCGCAGCATCGTGAGCGTGAATCGCATCATCGCGAGCGCGGGGCCCTGCGACGATGAGTCGCTCGTGTCGCAGGTCTACACGCTCGGCAAACGCATCGGTGTCAAGCAGCCGGTCGAGCTTCTGGAAGCCGATAACATCACGATTCCCTTCACTGCTGGCATCCTGCGGCCGGTCATCGTGCTACCGAACGTCACGCGCGACTGGAGTGCCGAGAAGCAGGAGGCCGTGTTGCTGCATGAGCTGGCGCACGTCGCCCGGCGCGATCTTTGGACTTCGCTCGCGGCGCATGTCGCCTGTGCGGTGCACTGGTTCAATCCATTGGTGTGGGTCGCCGCGCGACGCCTGCGTATCGAAGGCGAAAAGGCATGCGATGACGCCGTGCTGCGCTTTGGCACGCGCGCCTCTGACTATGCGGATCAACTGCTCCAGGTCGTGCGCGACACCAAGATCCGTTGGGCCCCGACCGTGGCAGTGGCCATGGCGCGCAAGTCGGCGTTCGAAGGTCGTCTGCTCGCGATTTTATCACCGGAGACGAACCGCGGCCGCCTAACGATGCGGATCGCCACACCCGTCGCGTTGGGGGTGTCGCTCATCGCCCTCACGATCGCTGCGATGCGTCCCGGTGCCGCCGTTGCTGAGGAAAACCCG